>NZ_JBFUMG010000512.1:0-3185 GCF_054049495.1 Phyllobacterium sp. P5_D12
GCGAGATCCTTCATGAAGTTGTCGTTTATGCCAACATCCGTCAACGCCCCGCCGAGGGCACCAGATGCCGCGCCGACTGCGGCGCCGATCAGCGGATTGAGAAAGAGGACGCCAATCAGCAGACCCCAGAAACTGCCGGATACCGCGCCGGCTGCTGTCGTGCTCACCAACTGGTTGAGCTTGATTTTGCCCGCATCTGTCTTTGTGGCGATGACAGCGTCGCCAAGCGTGATCAGATATTCTTTCTGGAGTTCGAGGAGACGATTGCGTACCTCTTCGGCTTTGGGTTCGGTGGGATAGACGATCACGATAAGATCAGACATGTTGCCTCCAGTTCTGTACGGTGACTAACGCTGGGACGCGCTGTAAAAAAACTATATCGTGCCCGACACGTCGAAGAGATTAGCCATGAATCCCAGAGCTATGCATTGTGTTTCTTTTTCCTTCGAAGGGCGACTGCACATTGAACAAGYGGTCAATCGCTTGGTGGCGGATTGTCGGCGCTCCGCGACCGTTCGAAGAAAAATGCCTTCAGGCGAGAAACATCTTCCGGTTGAATGTTTTGCGGGGCGGTAACGTCAACCCAGCCGTCGATGTAATGCTCCGGGGCGTAGACATGACCGTATCCCATCGGCGAGGTCGTGGCGATGGCCATGTCGAACAGGAACTGTAGCATTGTGACCCCTGGAATCCAGCGGAGGCTTGGCGAGACATCGGGACCACGCGGGCTCTTCATCCAATCCGGCTCCCGATAGAGCGCGTGAAAATCGAAGAACGTCACAGGATCGCTGGCATATTGGAGATAGACGATGCGAAGAGGTCCCCAGACGGCACTGGGGATATCGAGAGCGTTGTTCTGGTTGGTGAACCGTATGATCGAACCGTCGCGGAAGCGCGGCAGCCACGCTGGCGAACCAGGATTTCGGCCTGCCGTCACGGAGTTCCAAATGCGGCTCTGGAAAGGTGGACCGCTCCACAGAGCGCCTTGGAAAGGATCCCCGATAATATCGTAGAGATGGGCTGAAAGTTCGGAGTTCATCGCGCCCAGGCTCAGGCCATACAAGTACAGTTTGGGTCGGCTGTCACGCGGGAGCGTAGCCCAGTAGCGGTATACTTCGCGAAACAGCGCCTGGCCTGCTTCGGCGCCGTAGCCCGGTTCCACGAGCAAGGATAGCCAACTGCTGAGATAGGAATATTGCACGGCGACGCTGGCGATATCGCCATGATGTAGATACTCGACAGTGTCGATACCCTCCGGATCGACCCATCCTGTTCCCGTGGGAACGATGACAATCAACGCCGATCGTTCGAACCCGCCATCACGCTTCAATTCTTCAAGCGCGAGGCGCGCTCGTTCATCGGCCGTTTCCGCGGAATTCAACCCGACATAGACACGAACGGGATCCAGCGCTTTTGCGTTGAAGAAACTGCCAATCTGCGCACCGGTAGGTCCAGATGCGATAAACGCGCGCCCTTGYCGCCCGAGGTCCTGCCAGTCGAGGACCGAGCCTGGACCGCCAGGTTTTGTGGGATCCGAGGGGCGTATCGAGCCGTCATCGATCCTGGCATCGAGTTCGCGAAAGGATGTGTCCACCATACGCAAGACGACCTTGAACAAGACGCCCTGCGCCACCGACCAGAAGAGTACTACCGCCAGAACACCGCCGATGACCTTGGAAACACGGCGCGGCACGAGGCGGTTCAACCAGCGCGAGAAAAGCCGGAATGTCCGCTTGAAGAGGCGGGCGAGCAGAATGACCACCAGAAAAATACCGAGCGCGATAGCTGCAAGTTCAATTGGTTCCACACTTTCAACCGGCCCAAGTCCCATGAGGCTCCGCACGGTGTTTTGCCATTCGGCGGCCTTCCACAGAAAAACGCCGGCGGTTCCGATACACAGGATGACAGCAATCCATTTGGCCGCTTTCTGAACCCGCGCGCTTGGAACTGGAATTTCCAGATAGCGCCAGAGCCACACCACTGCGACACCCACGCCATAGCCGAGCGCTGCGCAAAACCCGGAGAGCGCACCCTGAACAAGGAAAGAGCGTGGCATGAGGCTAGGCGTAAGGGATGCGGCAAAGAAGAGAATACCGACAAGCAGACCAATGGCGGAGAACGACTTTGCCAAGACTGAAATATAAGCTTTCATCGGATTCCCCATCGGAGAGAGATGGCAGTTTGAAGTCGACCGCAGTGACGCAATGCATAGACACCCTGTCTTGTTGAAGAGTGATGTCAATTTCCAACCGGTGTCACGGTGATACTAACTATCCAGTCGTCAATTATTCGTTGTTGACGCGATGGCCAATTAATATGCGATCCTGACACAGGCGAGATACCCTCGATGCGGATCACGGCAGGAAATACGGGAAATTTGAACTGAGAGCTTGTTTTTGGGATTCCATGCCTATCACAGATAATTGGAGCACCACTATATTCGCATCATTGCGCTTGCTGCGCTTGTCGCACGCCGCGAAATTGGTGACCTCACATAGGGATAGAGGAGGTGTTTCAGTTTCATCTTTCGGCCTGTCGCTTGCAAGCGCGATAACTGAAAGGGGAGCCAGCATCGGTACCTGATCCGATGATTGGCGGTTCAACCACGAACGATTTCTACGATGCTTTGGCGGGATGTAGCGGGAGGGCGCCGTCGGCCACGGTTTGTCGTCTTGGCGACCACAGATTGAGCAAAAGCCCAGGAAACCGCGCCATCACACCTTGGTGTCCTTCGAACAACTCGGCGTAATCCGTTGGCTTAACGGGAGACATGAAATGACCACTGCCAATACCGCGCCAAAGACCGTGATGCAAAGACTGCTGGATGGCGTCGAGAGAGTGGGAAACATGGTTCCCCATCCCGTCATCATCTTCCTCATCCTGATTGGCATTGTTATCGTCCTGTCCGCCATTCTCGGTGCCTTCGGGGCGGCGGTCAGCTTTGAGCGCATCAATCCGGACACCCACGAGATCGAAACCGMTTCAACGGAAATACGCAGCCTTCTGAACGTGGAAGGCATTCGCTTCCTCTACTCCTCGCTCATTCCCAACTTCATGAGTTTCACGGCGGTGGGGCTGATGATCGCCGCCATGATCGGCGCGGGTGTAGCAGAGGAGTCCGGTCTGGTCACGGCGCTGATACGCAAGCTCGTCATCGTTTCACCGCGTTGGGCCCTGACCTACAT
>NZ_JBFUMG010000513.1:0-3172 GCF_054049495.1 Phyllobacterium sp. P5_D12
CCGATGGACTTTGTTGCATCGAAAAGAGCGGCGCCGTGTACTTGCTGCACAGCGATGGCCGGACACTGGTGAATGCCGATCTCACCGAACTTGAGCGGGAGCTGTATCAGCGATTTTATCTGGCTGCCGCGGCTTAGACACCACGCTCGCAGCACATTGGAGATTCAATCCATTGGCGGCGGCCACCTGTCGCCTGATTGAATTGCGACAGCATTCCTTCGGTATCTTCCCGTAGCGCTGCCCTTTTCCAGAATGTTTTGTGGTCTTTTTGCCAGATCGCTTCCGGCGTGTTAGGCACGTTGCCAGTCGTTCGGATATGCAGGCAGCCATGAACCGGAAAATCGAAACATTTGCTTTTCTTTCCTCCGGCACACCGGATTCCGATCAGGCGCTACACGACCTTACAAGGATTTATGGGCAGACCGAAGCCAAGGATGCCGATGTAATTGTCGCGCTTGGCGGCGATGGCTTCATGCTGCAGACGCTGCAAAACTACATGAACCAGGGCAAGATGATCTATGGAATGAACCGTGGATCGGTCGGCTTCCTGATGAACGAGTTCAGCGACACCGCGCTGAAGGAACGTGTAGAAGCCGCGCAGTCGGAGACAATCCGGCCATTGAAGATGGTAACGGAGTCCGCCGAAGACGGTATGTTCACGGCTTTTGCGCTGAATGAAGTTTCTCTGCTGCGTCAGTCATATCAGGCGGCAAAGATCAGGATCAGTGTGGATGACAAGGTGCGGCTGGAAGAACTGATCTGCGATGGCGTCATGGTCGCAACGCCTGCCGGCTCGACCGCATATAATCTTTCAGCGCAGGGACCGATCCTGCCGCTTGATGCACGGCTCCTTGCCCTCACCCCGGTTTCCGCTTTTCGCCCCCGGCGCTGGCGCGGTGCGCTGCTACCGAACAAAGTGACCGTGCGGTTTGATATCCTCGAGCCAGAGAAACGGCCGGTCAATGCCGTCGCCGATCATATGGAAGTAAAATCCGTTCTATCGGTCACAGTTGAAGAAGCATCTCAACTCAGGGCGACCATTCTGTTTGACAAGAACCATTCCTGGAACGAACGAATTCTCAAGGAACAGTTCCTTTATTGACAACATCAGAATAAAATGATGCACAATTGTAACGAACTCTTAAATCTGAGCTGATCCAAGAGTTGACTTTTGCTGGCATGCGCCGTAACGCCATTGTCAGCAAACGCTGTGCAAATCGAGAGTGCCTGATGCTTTGATGCAGATGACGCCCTAGCCGACAACAGGCATGCGCAGCACCGACTGCAGATAGAAAGTTAAATCTCCATTGACCACCTTTGCTGACCTGGGCCTTTCGCCGAAAGTGCTCGATGCTGTAGAAGCAGCAGGATATACAATACCAACACCGATCCAGCTTGGCGCGATCCCGCATGCGCTGCAGCGCAAGGACGTTCTTGGCATCGCCCAGACCGGAACCGGCAAGACCGCCTCTTTCGTTCTGCCCATGCTGACACTTCTGGAACAGGGCCGCGCGCGGGCACGTATGCCACGCACACTCATCCTTGAACCAACGCGCGAACTCGCAGCGCAGGTTGAAGAAAACTTCGTCAAGTATGGCAAGAACCATCGCCTCAACGTCGCGTTGCTGATCGGCGGCGTTTCCTTCGACGATCAGTTGCGCAAGCTTGAACGCGGCGCTGATGTGCTGATCGCCACGCCGGGGCGGCTGCTCGATCATTTCGAGCGCGGCAAGCTGCTTTTGAGCGCTGTCGATATTCTCGTCATCGACGAAGCCGATCGCATGCTCGACATGGGCTTCATTCCCGATATCGAACGTATCTGCAAGTTGATCCCCTTCACCCGCCAGACGCTGTTCTTCTCGGCAACCATGCCGCCGGAAATCACCAAGCTGACCGAACAATTCCTGCATTCTCCCGTTCGCATCGAAGTTGCGAAGGCCGCGACAACGGCGAAGACGGTAGAGCAGCAGCTGGTCAAGTCAGGGAAGAAGGATTGGGAGAAGCGCGCTGTGCTGCGCGATCTCATCCGCGCCGAAGCCGACGGACTGAAGAACGCGATCATCTTCTGCAACCGGAAAAAAGATGTGTCCGAGCTTTTCCGCTCGCTGGTGAAGCATGAATTCGATGCCGGCGCCTTGCACGGCGACATGGATCAGCGTGCGCGCACGACAATGCTGGCGAACTTCAAGGACAACAAGTTGAAGATCCTGGTCGCGTCCGACGTCGCCGCCCGTGGGTTGGACATTCCCGATGTCAGCCACGTGTTCAATTTCGACGTTCCGATCCATTCCGAAGATTATGTTCACCGCATCGGTCGTACGGGACGCGCCGGCCGCTCCGGCAAAGCCTTCACACTCGTAACGCCAGCCGATGTCAAATATCTCGCTTCGATCGAAAAGCTGATCGGCGAGGACATCAACTGGTATGATGGTGATCTGTCCACCCTGCCCGCCTCGACCGAACAGGACGACGCACCGCGCCGTGGCCGCAATAGCCGTGACAAGAGCGCGCCAAAGCGGAGGCCTCGCAATGAGGGCCGTGAACGCGAACRCCCCCAGTCCGAAATCGACATCATCGCAGCGGCTGAAAAGGCCAAAGACGTTGATGCGCAGCCGATAGTCGATGATCAGCCGATCGTTCGTACCGCTGAGAAGCCGCAAAAGGCCGCGATCAAAGCGGAAAACGAGCAGCGGCGTGCTCGCGTCCCGCATGCCGAACCGCGCCGTGATCACCGTCGCGACCGCGATGATATGGGTTCGGCACCGATTGGCTTCGGTGATGAAATCCCGGCTTTCATGCTGATTGACACCAAGGTCTGAGAAATTTCAGGCTGTTACTTGGCCACGCGCAATGAGGCCTCGTACGCCCGCCTTGCCCATTCCGTCATGATGTCGGGGTCATCGAAAGCCTCTGCCGGGACAGACCAATAGGGCATGCCGACGGGCTTCCTGCCCTCGCGCTCATTGGTCCATTGACGGCAATTGGCTGCCTCAAATTCGGGCGCTGAGATTTTATCTGCTTTTAAGAGAATTTCGTCACTGACTTCGAGCGCAATGATGGCGCCCTCGAAATAAATGCCCTTGCCGCCAAACATGCGTTTGATCGTGACCGGCCCAAGTCCTGAAAACAAATCTTGAATTGCGTCATTATCCATGACGAAAAGGTCAGGAAG
>NZ_JBFUMG010000514.1:0-3161 GCF_054049495.1 Phyllobacterium sp. P5_D12
TCCATGTACCGGACGGAAGTTCCCGCCTACGGAACACTTCTGTCGCTTGTCGCGAAAGTGAACGCACAAACGCTTGCCGGATCGCCGGAACTGAGACATCGCCTGGAAAAAACCGACACGCTTGATCGTATTTCGGAAGAGCGGCACGGTGCTATCCGTGTCGGGACACCAGCAGAACTCGCCATGCTGCGCCGGGTGTTCGCCATCATGGGCATGTATCCGGTCGGTTACTACGATCTGAGTGAGGCCGGCGTTCCCGTGCATTCCACCGCCTTCCGGCCGTCAAGCGATGCGGCGCTGAAGATCAATCCGTTTCGCGTTTTTACCTCATTGCTGCGGCTCGATCTCGTTGCGGATCCAGAACTCCGCGATGAAGCCCGGAAGGTCCTCGAAGCACGGCAGATTTTTACTGCAGAGGCGATTTCTCTCATTGAGAAAGCCGAGACTGACGGTGGCCTCAACGCTGACGATGCGGCGCTTTTAGTACAGGAAATCCTCGAAACCTTCCGTTGGCACGATCATGCCAGTGTTAGCGGTGAGCTTTATGACCGCCTGCACGATGCGCACCGGCTGATCGCCGATGTCGTGTCTTTCAAGGGGCCGCACATCAATCATCTGACGCCGCGCACACTGGATATCGATGCCGTTCAGGCCCTGATGCCAGCACACGGTATTTCGCCCAAGGCAGTCATCGAAGGCCCTCCGACCCGGGCCTGTCCCATTCTCCTGCGCCAGACCTCTTTCAAGGCGCTTGAGGAAAACGTCTCGTTTCGCAACGCTCAAGGGCAATGGGAAGCCGGCTCGCATACGGCCCGCTTCGGCGAAATCGAGCAGCGTGGCATTGCGCTAACACCAAAAGGTCGCGCGCTCTACGACCAACTCCTGGCCAAATCGCGTGAAGTAGTTCGCCCTGCCGCCGATGGCTCGAATGCCGAAGCCTACGTTGCTGCGTTGGCTGATGCGTTCAAAGCCTTCCCGGATAATTGGAATAATATCCGCATCAATGGGCTCGGTTATTTCCGCTATTCCGTCGTCGAGTGCTTTCCGCTGAACACGCTGTCGCCTCGCGAAGCCGCCAACATCGAAACCCTCGTCGCGATGGGCGCCGTCCAGTTCGACCCGATCCTCTATGAGGATTTTCTGCCGGTGAGTGCCGCCGGAATTTTCCAATCCAATCTCGGCGACGATGCGAGCCAGAAATTCGCAGCAAGCCCCAGTCAGCGCGAATTCGAGGGCCAGCTTGGTGTACCGGTTCTCGATGAGTTCGCGCATTATGAAAGCCTTGAAAAAGCATCTGTCGATACGTGCCTGAGACACTTCAAACCCATCGCGCTCGCAAGCTGAGCAGCGGCTGTATCAAAAATTAGAACCGCCTGATAAAAACTGCCCCAAACCGGCAGGCAAACAGACAAAGGAAAAGCAAGATGACCATTGCTCAAGAAGTGAAAACACTCCTTTCCAAGCTCGGCGTAGGTGAATCCGCCTATACCGGAGGCAATATGCCTTCTTTTAGTCCCGTAAGCGGAGAGAAAATCGCCGATATCGTGGTTCATTCGGCGGACGATACGGCAAGGACGATCGAACAGGCTGATGCAGCGTTCCGCGAATGGCGTCTGGTGCCGGCCCCAAGGCGCGGCGAGCTCGTGCGTCTGTTCGGCGAGGAGTTGCGGGCGCTGAAGAGTGAACTCGGCCGCCTCGTTTCCATCGAAGCTGGCAAGATCCCGTCCGAAGGCCTCGGCGAAGTCCAGGAAATGATCGACATTTGCGATTTTGCTGTCGGCTTGTCGCGCCAGCTCTATGGCCTGACCATTGCAACTGAACGTCCCGGACACCGCATGATGGAAACCTGGCATCCGCTTGGCGTCGTTGGGGTTATCTCCGCTTTCAATTTCCCGGTTGCCGTCTGGTCGTGGAACACTGCGCTCGCACTCGTCTGCGGTAATGCTGTTGTGTGGAAGCCATCGGAAAAAACACCTCTAACCGCGCTTGCATGCCAAGCCATCTTTGAGCGCGCCGCCAAGCGTTTTGGTGATGTTCCCGCCGGCCTTACCCAGGTGCTGATGGGCGACCGCACCGTTGGCGAGACACTCGTCGATCATCCGAAGATTGCGCTCGTATCGGCGACGGGATCGACCCGCATGGGCCGCGAGGTCGGGCCGCGTCTCGCCAAGCGTTTCGCCCGCTCGATCCTCGAGCTTGGTGGTAACAATGCCGGCATCGTCTGCCCCTCGGCCGATCTCGACATGGCACTGCGTGCTATTGCCTTCGGTGCAATGGGAACCGCCGGTCAGCGTTGCACGAGCCTTCGCCGTCTTTTCGTACATGAAAGCGTCTATGAAACGCTCGTGCCCCGCCTGAAAAAAGCCTATGAGAGTGTTTCCGTCGGCAGTCCGCTCGATACACCGGCGTTGGTCGGCCCGCTTATCGACAAGGCAGCCTATGACAATATGCAAAAGGCGCTTAGGCGAGCAATCGATCATGGTGGCAAGGTAACGGGCGGTGCGCGCATCGATACCGGATACGCGAATGCCTATTATGTCCGTCCCGCTCTCGTCGAAATGCCGAAACAGGATGGGCCGGTTACCGAAGAAACCTTTGCTCCTATCCTCTATGTCATGAAATACAGCGATTTCGACAAAGCGATCGCCGATCATAATGCAGTCGGAGCGGGGCTTTCATCCTCGATTTTCACGCTCAATTTACAGGAAGCCGAACGTTTCCTCAGCGCTGATGGATCAGATTGCGGTATCGCCAACGTCAATATCGGCACATCGGGCGCCGAAATCGGCGGAGCCTTTGGTGGCGAGAAGGAAACAGGTGGCGGGCGCGAATCCGGGTCGGACGCATGGAAGGCCTATATGCGCCGTGCCACGAACACGGTGAACTATTCGTCAGCCCTTCCCCTCGCGCAGGGCGTATCCTTCGACATCGACTAATCAGATTTCAAACGCCGTTCCCCGGAAACGGGGGACGGCGCTGCGCAC
Source organism: Phyllobacterium sp. P5_D12 (assembly GCF_054049495.1). Taxonomy (NCBI): domain Bacteria; kingdom Pseudomonadati; phylum Pseudomonadota; class Alphaproteobacteria; order Hyphomicrobiales; family Phyllobacteriaceae; genus Phyllobacterium; species Phyllobacterium sp. P5_D12. The sequence continues at coordinate 2,985 of NZ_JBFUMG010000514.1, forward strand.
GGAATATCATGCCTGAAATTGTTCGCCGACAAATTCCCAGTTAACAAGCTTGCCTAGAACCGCCGCGACGTGTTCCGGACGGCGGTTTTCATAATCGAGATAGTAGGCATGCTCCCAGACATCGATACCGAGCAAAGCTTTCTTGCCCTCCGCGAGCGGGTCACCGGCGTCTTGCAT
>NZ_JBFUMG010000515.1:0-3157 GCF_054049495.1 Phyllobacterium sp. P5_D12
ACGTTGCCCTCTTCCTCTGCAATGCGTAGCCGAAATCGATCGATCAAATATTCGCTGTGCGTTTCAAGAAGACACTGCTTCCCTGATATTCCGACGGCATAGAAAAAATCCGCCAATCTGGCCTGTACCCTTGGATGAAGGTGGAGCTCCGGTTGCTCAAACAGCATCAGCGAACCCTTGGGAGCTAGAAGACATGACACTACGATCGGTAAAACCTGACTGACACCGACGCCTACGTTTGTAAGATCGTGCTTTTTGGCGAGTCCTTCGGTAGTGACCTGCAGTTGATTTCCAAAAACACCTCGCTCTGTTGCCATAACATCGGTAGCAACCCCTAAATAATCGAGCCACTCGCTTACCGCAGTTCTAAGTTTCGCGACTTTCAGGCTTTTTGTTTTCACTCCAGCTTCAAGATTAGTTGGGGGTAAGTACTCTATTCCCTTTTCTGAATTCAAGAACAGAACAGCCGCAGTGTGCTCTCCGCGATATCCAACTTCGCCGGTATTTTCCAGAGCTTCCAGCGGGTAAACCGGCTTCGGCTCGTTTCGCAACGGACCGAGGTATTGTACTCCACGCTTCAAAAAGGATATCAGTATATCCGACGCATCATCAGCTGGCCTCAGGTATGCAAAATCGAAGTCGGAACCCTCTGAGCCAAAGTGCGCCAGGAGTTCCCGCGCAACGTCCGCTTTTAGCTGGTCGAAACCCTCTGGGATTTGGCGAGGAAGGCTGGGAATGATGCCCGCGAACCTGGTAGTTACAGCGAGTGCATCTCTAATGATATCCGCCGAAACGAAGTCCCCGTTTATCGTTATTGTAGGTTTCCCCGCTTTGAGAAGCCAGGTATTTGCCAATTGAGCTACCGAGGCCGGTAGATCCTGCCCTTCGAGATCGACTTGGGTCAGAAGCGAGTAGCTCCCCGAAAATAATGCCTCCGTCACATCAATCGTTTTCTTTTTACCCTTATTAAAATTGACTCTTATTAAGCCGGGCAGAAAGTAGTTCAAAGCCATGTGATCAATCTGACCATCAGGTTTGCCTTTTAGCATCTCTGCTCGGGAGCTTGGATCCATTTCGACATTGACCCAGCGAATCYGAGTTTCTTCGCCTCCCCAGTAGGCGTCGAACGAACTGGGAGAATAAGTGATTAGGTGGTCGACAGGCGTCTCGCTATCCTTTGTGCGCGGCCGTCGAATTCGCAATTCAGCGGCTACTACTGTGGACTGTAGTTGATCGTACTGTTCTGGAACGTCACCTGTCGTTTGTACCCGCGGCTCCCATTTGAATTTTCCAGTAATGTTTTCGATTCTCGCCGCAGCATCCCAGGGCCGATACATACTGGTCGATGAATAGTCCCCTACATCATCGACATCGTAATCGAATTGAATAGAGATCGCACGCGGATCGCTATTGTAGTGGATCACATCATCAAATGTTCCAAGTCTTACTAGAGGGCCATTTAATGCTAACGATCGGGAAGATGAACCGTATTGGACAGTTTGCTTTAGCAAAAGTATGCTCTGGAAAATTGTGCTTTTCCCGCTGCTGTTCGACCCTGCAAATATTGTGATGGGAGATAATTCCATCGGGGTGTCATTTTTGAACGACTTGAACCCACCTATCGACCATAGTCTTATCATTCTTGCTCCACCTCCCTCTTGCAGGATTTGCGGCACTCATACCAGTGACTTGCGAACATTGAAATGACTGGCGATCAATATGGCGCCAACTTTATGCGCCTTGCGCTTTGTAAGCGCTTGTTTTTGCGATGGTCACCGTTTTCACAAACCTGATTCGTTCATTCCCTCGTCATGAGCGACGTTAATCGCTGTCATAATTTTCTCAGAGCTTCCTTCCGAGTGGACTTTCTTTGCAGCACGCCGATAAGCGGTCTTTAGTGAATCGACATTCGGATTGGCATCTGGCGCCAAACCAAGAATATCGCGCCACGTTCGGTAGTTGTCGGGAGGTGGAAGTGCCAGCAAGCCGCGAAACGACGCTCGCAAAAGCGCAAGTGTGCCATGCCTGATTTCCACACGGCGCGCCTCCACGACATGGTGGATCGCCTGAAGGTTCGCTTCGATCGTGTTATAGCGATCGACAGGAATGCAAACCTGCATGCTGTCCCACTGAAACGACACGGCAACGCCGGGATCCGCTGGTCGATGTTCAGACAAAGTATAGTTGGTGGAGATAACGACGTGATCCACCTTCTTGCCGCTATCCCGGCCGAACTGAGTGAGGGACGTCCGCACGTTTTTTAGCGCAGCTGCCTGCGTCGTTCTAAAGCGACCGGACTCGCGAGTGCGTGAGCGCTCGATGTGATCTGGCGATGTCAACGGATAAGCGCTGGTCATAGAGCCAACACCTTGGCGCGGCGATCGGACTGCCACTGTTTGATCAGGGGCACCAGTTGGTTGATATGCAGCCAGCTTTTGCCCTTCTTCGCCTCGACCTCGGCGTCATGCGTCGCCAGATGGATAGCCACGGTTCAGGGCGTTCGGTTAGCAGGTCGGTATAGCCGTTTTCATCAACGCCCGTGTCCAGCGAGGCGCGGATCACTTCGTTCAAAGGGCGGCTCGTGGCGCGCCGCTCTTCCGGGGTCCACTGATCGTCCGTCGGCACCTGCTCTTCCAGACGCCACTTGTCGGCGCGATCTTTCTTGAACCGCTCCAGGCGGTCGAACTCGATCTGCTTATGACAGCGAAACAGATAAGTGGTAAGATCATCACAACTGGTGAACGCGCCGAGTATCCTACTTCGGATTCTGCTTTGCGACTCGTCGAAGGTCAGATATTGCTCGCGCTCGGCGTCCGTAAGCGTCTCAACGGCCTCGTCGAACGCCGTTCCTTCGCACTTCAATGCGAGCTTGTCGATGTACTCAAACTCGCGATTATCGAGCACCAGTACCCAGCCGCCATTTTTGACAGGCTCGACGCGATATCCATTCTCTTATTCGATTGATTTCGTGCCCCTCATGACTCGTGTTTAAGTCGAGTGAAAAGACGTATCTGTACAGTTACCGTACAGATACGTGGGGATGTTTAGGCTTCGTTCCGTCTCGATAGGGCATCAGGAGTCAGCAATATCAGGCAGTCCACAAAGTTGACATCGTAGGGGTCACAGGTTCAATCCCTGTCACGCCCACCATCTGAAC
>NZ_JBFUMG010000516.1:0-3156 GCF_054049495.1 Phyllobacterium sp. P5_D12
CGGGAACGCTGCGCAAAGTCGAACTGTCCTTCGAGGATGGTAGCGGGATTGCCATTTCTGGTCCGTTTTCCGTTGCCGATGACGGGCGCATCAGCGGCGATTTCAAGGTGACGATGCGCAATCCGGAAGGTGTCGCCAAGGTCATGCAGGGCATTTTCCCTGAAGCAGGCAATACGATTTCGACCGTTGTTCAAGCGATGGCGTTCGTTCCGAAAGACGCGAGCRGCGCGCCGACGCTGCCCATCACGGTGAAGAACGGCAAAATGTCGGTTGGCTTTATTGGTATCGGACGATTGCCTGCGCTTTGATTGAAGAATATGGCATCAGTCGTCTTCAAACAGGAACCTTTCATAGTTCATCGAACTATTGAGGACACGCAAAACATTAACTGTGTCGCGACCGCCAGGATAAAATATCGCGTAGTTGCCATGAACCGCCCGTCTGATGCTTGTCCCCTCGTGGCGTGACAGCAACGGGCAGGCCCCGGGAAAATCCCCGATAGACACGCAACGGGTGTGGAGTTCGTTCATAAAGGTCAATGCTCTTCGAGGATTGTCGTCCGCAATGTAATCGCCGATCGCGAACAAGTCCTGGCGCGCTTCCTCCGTGAAAATAACCTTCAAAGGCCGCGTTCTTCCGCCATCTTGGCGTAACGCGCTTTCAACTCGTCAAAGACATCCTGTAGTGGCCGGACTCGGCCCGCCTCGACATCGGCCAAACCCCGCGCCAACGCAGCATCGAGTGCCGCCAAACGCTTTTCCCTCTCGTCAACGAGCCGGATACCTTCCCGCAGGACTTCGCTCTTCGAGTTGTACCGACCGCTTTCACCCAGCCGATTGAGCACGGATTCCAGATTGCCAAGTTCCACGCTTTGAGCCATTTGCCGCACCTCCAATAACCACTATATGAAGCTTCAATAATAGTTATCAAGTAAAATTGGTGTGCGGCACTGCCAATTAACCGCCCATTCGCCGTCACTGTGACGGCTGTCCAGCCTTTTGCCGTCCAAAGTCCGGAGCATCCACTTCCTGGCCGGCATCGATGATACCGCGGCGGACGGCGCGAGTCCGCGTGAACAGATCGAAAAGCGCATCGCCATCGCCCCAGCGAACCGATCGCTGCAACGAGGCGAGGTCCTCGGAAAACCGCGACAGCATTTCAAGGATGGCGTCCTTGTTGTGCAGGCAGACGTCGCGCCACATGGTGGGGTCGGACGCTGCCAGACGGGTGAAATCGCGAAAACCGGAAGCCGAATATTTGATGACTTCGGAGTTCGTCACTTCTTCCAGATCGCTGGCCGTGCCAACGATATTGTAGGCAATGAGGTGCGGCAGGTGCGATACGATGGCCAGCACACGGTCGTGATGCAAAGGGTCCATCGTGTCGAGCCGCGAACCACAGGCTTCCCAGAACTTCGTCAGCTTCACGATAGCGTCCGGGTCCGTCCCTTCGAGCGGCGTGAGGATACACCAGCGGTTGATGAACAGATCGGCAAAACCGGCATCGGGGCCGGAATATTCCGTTCCTGCCAGCGGATGGCCTGGAATGAAATGCACATTTGCGGGGAGTTCCGGCTGCATCTGCGCAATCACCGAACTCTTGGTTGAACCGACATCAGTCACGATCGCGCCGGGCTTCAGCGAGCCGGCAATCTGCCGGGCCACGTCGCCTGACGAACCCACAGGTACTGAAACGATAGCGAGATCGGCGTTCTTCACCGCCTCTGCACTATCAAGTGTATAACTATCGCCGAGGCCAAGCTCTTCGGCTCGAGCCAGTGTGGCTTGGCTGCGGGTGGAAATGACGATCTTGTCGGCGAGGCCCTCGCGCTTGATGACGCGCGCCAGCGACGAACCGATAAGGCCGATGCCGATCAGTGCGATTGTATTAAAATGAACGTCGGACATTTGTTTTACTTTAAGAATTTAGAAAGTGCAGCGACTACGCCGCGATTGGCTTCTTCGGATCCAATGGAGAGGCGCAACGCGTTCGGAAATCCGTATCCCGTAACGCGGCGCAAAATATAGCCCTTGCTCGTCAGGTAAGCGTCCGCCTTCTCCGCCGATTTCGCCGGATCTTCGGGAAAGTGCACGAGAAGGAAATTTCCGACCGACGGCGTGACCCGAAGCCCAAGCCCGGTCAATTGTTCGGTGAGCCAGGGCAGCCACTTTTCGTTGAAAACCACCGCATCGTTGAGATGTGCGCGGTCGCGTATCGCCGCAGCGCCGGCGACGATGGCCGCGGAGTTCAGATTGAATGGGCCGCGGATGCGGTTCGTCGCATCGATGATATGGGCAGGCGCAAACATCCAGCCGATGCGCAAAGCGGCAAGGCCGTATATCTTCGAAAACGTGCGGGTCATCACGACATTTTCGGACGATGATACCAGTTCGACACCTGACTCATAGTCATTGCGGCGAACATATTCCGCATAGGCGGCGTCAAGCACCAGCATGACGTTCTTCGGCAGCCCGGCATGCAGTCGGCGAACCTCTTCGAAAGGCAGATAGGTGCCTGTCGGATTGTTTGGATTTGCCAAGAATACGATCTTGGTGCGCGGCGTGACGACGCGCAAAATCGCATCTACATCGGCTTGCTCGTTCTTTTCGCTGGCAACGACCGGTACGCCACCCGCAGCCATGGTGGCGATCTTGTAAATCCCGAAACCATGCTCGGTGTAGACAGCCTCATCGCCTGCGGCGAGGTAGGCTTGGCACAAAATGCCGAGCAATTCGTCCGAACCATTGCCGCACATGATATTATCGACGTTCAAACCGTGGATATCGGCGATCGCCCGCTTCAGCAGGGTCGCCTGACCATCGGGATACATCTCCAGTTGCTCCACCGCAGCGCGATAAGCCTCCATCGCATGCTTGCTGGCACCGAGCGGCGTCTCGTTCGACGACAGCTTATGCACCTTCTCAACACCGGGAGCGCTGTGCTTACCGGGCACATAGGCAGCGATGTCGAGCACACCGGCTTTCGGAGTTGGGTGCATGTCTTGTCTTGTCGTTGTCATAATTGTTCGGTCCGTAACGGGCAAAAGCACCGTGCCGACATAGCTGTATGGAGCCCGCATGTCGAGAACAACTTGACTTTGCGCGAACTGCGACCATACCTACGCGCGATCACGCCCTCAATTGCGCAGACATGACG
>NZ_JBFUMG010000517.1:0-3145 GCF_054049495.1 Phyllobacterium sp. P5_D12
AATGTACGCTGCGCTCCGGTTCTCGAAAACCACGCCATATGCCTCGCCGCAGCGACTTTCCAAACGGGCTCTTATTGATCTGCCGGGCTTGACGGCAATCAACAGCGACCATAAAACCAGTTTAGAACCGTTCAAAACTGGTGTAGAACTTATCTCGAACCGGCTTAATAGGCTGGTACGAGGCTGAATTTCAAGAAAATTGCGCTTTTTGCCAAAAGAACAGGAATCAGGAGAAGCATGGCCCGCAATCGCGCCTATCTCGACTACAATGCAAGTGCGCCGCTGATTGCGGCAGCGCGCGATGCTGTGGTCAATGCGCTGATGCAGACCGGCAATCCGTCATCCGTTCATCTGGAAGGCCGTGCGACCAAGGCAATTCTTGAAGCTGCGCGCCGCGATGTCGCCGCGCTGGTCAACTCCAAGCCTGATCATGTGGTCTTTACATCGGGTGCGACCGAGGCAGCTTCAACCCTCCTGACGCCATATTATACTATGGGGCGGGCGGCGATGCGCCTTTCACGGCTTTATGTCAGTGCAAGCGAGCATCCTTGTATCCTTGCCGGTGGACAGTTTCCGGCGGATCAGGTTGAGGTAGTTGCTGTTAACGATTGCGGCCTGCTTGATATGGAGCAACTGCGTACACTTCTTGCTGCCCATGATCGCAGCCAGGGGCTGCCGCTTGTTGCGGTGCAGGCAGCCAACAACGAAACCGGTGTCTTGCAGCCGATCGAGACGATTGGCGCGCTGGTGAAGGAATTCGGCGGGCTCCTCATTGTTGACGCGGTGCAGGCCGCAGGACGAATTCCGCTCGATATTACAACATCTTCTGCGGATTATCTGATCCTGTCATCGCACAAGATCGGCGGGCCAAAAGGCGTCGGCGCGATTGTGGCCGTATCTGATCTGGTGATGCCGAAGCCCATCATCCGCGGTGGCGGACAGGAAAAGGGCCATCGTGGCGGTACCGAAGCATTGCCACTTATTGCCGGGTTCGGTGCTGCGGCACGCGTGGCGAAGGAACGCCTGGATTCTGGCGGCTGGCCAACACAGAAACGCGAAATGATAGAACAGAGCGTGCGGGCGATCGCGCCTGACGCCATCATCTATGGTGAGGCTGTTGACCGTCTGCCCAACACCACGATGTTTTCACTGGCTGAGATGAAAGCAGAGACCGTTCAGATCGCTTTCGATCTTGCCGGAATCGCGCTATCGGCCGGATCAGCCTGTTCATCCGGAAAAGTCGGGCCAAGCCAGGTGCTCGCAGCGATGGGATATGGCGATGGAACAGGCGGTCTTCGGGTCTCAACGGCGCCGGATACGAGTGACGAGGAGATCGCGCTTTTTCTGGAAGCGCTAAAGATTATGGTCGCACGACGCGACCGCTCGAAACCAGCCGCGGCCGATGCCGCGTAAAGAAATTCGATTATCGGCAGATTATCGCCGTTAATTGAAAAAAATCCGGTGAATACCGGTGTTAAATTGTGCGATTGCGCACTACATAGAGGCAGATATTCAAGACGACATACTGCCTTGACGTTTGCAACTGCGGGACCTTGAACCCCGCGTGGATGGAGAACGCCAATGCCTGCAGTGCAGGAAACCATTGACCGGGTCCGTACGCTTGACGTGGACCAGTACAAATACGGCTTTGAAACCCTTATCGAAATGGATAAGGCGCCGAAGGGCCTTAATGCAGATATTATTCGCTTTATCTCTGCCAAGAAGAATGAGCCGGACTGGATGCTTGAATGGCGTCTGAAGGCTTATGAACGCTGGCTGACGATGGAAGAGCCCACTTGGGCGCGTGTGAATTATMCGAAGATCGACTTCCAGGACATGGTTTACTATGCCGGTCCGAAGAACCAGACCGGCCCGACGTCGCTTGCTGATGTCGATCCGGAGCTGCTGCGCACCTATGAGAAGCTGGGAATTCCGCTGAAAGAGCAGGAAATCCTCGCGGGTGTGCGCAAGGTGGGCGAGGCGAGCCCCAGCGACGAAGACGAAGAAGCCAGCGACAATGTCTACAAGTCCGGCCGCGTCGCAGTCGATGCTGTGTTCGACAGCGTCTCGGTAGTCACGACGTTCAAAGCTGAGCTGGCAAAAGCCGGCGTCATCTTCTGCTCGATCTCCGAAGCGATCCGCGAACATCCGGATCTGGTGAAGAAGTATCTCGCAACGGTTGTTCCGGTTTCGGATAATTTCTACGCGACGCTGAATTCGGCTGTCTTCACTGACGGTTCGTTTGTCTATGTGCCGAAGGGCGTGCGCTGCCCGATGGAGCTTTCCACCTATTTCCGCATCAATGAGCGGGATACAGGCCAGTTCGAGCGGACGCTGATTATCGCCGAAGAAGGTGCGTATGTGTCCTACCTCGAAGGCTGCACGGCACCACAGCGCGACGAAAACCAGCTGCATGCGGCAGTTGTCGAGCTGATTGCGCTTGACGACGCGGAGATCAAATATTCCACCGTGCAGAACTGGTTCCCCGGCGATGCGGAAGGCAAGGGCGGCATCTACAACTTCGTCACCAAGCGTGGTGATTGCCGCGGCGTCAATTCCAAGATCTCGTGGACGCAGGTCGAGACCGGTTCCGCGATCACCTGGAAATATCCTTCCGTCATTCTGCGCGGCGACAATTCACGCGGCGAGTTCTACTCGATCGCCGTTTCCAATGGTCACCAGCAGATCGACAGCGGTACCAAGATGCTGCATCTCGGCAAGAACACATCGAGCCGCATCATCTCCAAGGGTATTTCCGCCGGTAAGTCGAACAACACCTATCGCGGTCAGGTTTCAGCCCATCGCAAGGCCGAGAACGCCCGCAACTTCACCCAGTGCGACTCGCTGCTGATCGGTAATGATTGCGGCGCGCATACGGTGCCTTACATCGAAGCGAAGAATGCCACTGCGCAATTCGAACACGAGGCGACCACTTCGAAGATTTCGGAAGATGCGCTGTTCTATGTAATGCAGCGCGGTATTCCGGAAGAAGAGGCGATTGCACTCATCGTCAATGGCTTCGTCAAGGAAGTGATCCAGGAACTGCCGATGGAATTTGCCGTTGAAGCGCAGAAGCTGATCGGCATCAGTCTTGAGGGGAGCGTGGGATAATGGCACCAGTCACCGAAGACGCGCTAGACAGGCT
>NZ_JBFUMG010000518.1:0-3143 GCF_054049495.1 Phyllobacterium sp. P5_D12
GGTCTGGTCGGCTAGCTCGGAGAGCGCCGAGCCATCATGGTCGGCGATGATAGCGAGAAGTTTCAAGCTCCTGTCGAGGACCTGCACCGAAGATGGCGCCGCATCCGCTGCAGCCTTGCGACCCCTTTTGCCTTTGACCGGTTCGATAACAGACACAGTCGCTCCCTTGTTCCATCCCCTGGCACCATCCAGCCATAGACCGGCAAACCGGATTTATCCAGTTTTATTGAAAGTCATTATTTCCACAGAGTGAGAATAATTTCCATTATGTGTTGATATATGCGAATTTTGGGTTACAGTTCCACCAAAATCTGGAGGAATGATCATGACAAAAATGCGTGCCGTTGATGCGGCAGTTCGTATCCTGGAGAAGGAAGGGATCGATTGCGCCTTTGGTGTTCCGGGGGCGGCGATCAATCCGTTTTATTCGGCGCTGCGGGCGCGCGGCACGGTCCGCCACATCCTGGCGCGTCACGTCGAAGGTGCTTCGCATATGGCGGAGGGTTATACCCGCGCTGACGCGGGCAATATCGGCGTCTGTATCGGCACCTCCGGCCCGGCCGGAACAGATATGATCACCGGCCTTTACTCGGCGTCCGCCGATTCCATCCCGATCCTATGCATCACCGGGCAGGCGCCGCGCGCACGGCTCGACAAGGAAGACTTTCAGGCCGTCGATATCGCGTCGATTGCGAAGCCCGTGACCAAGTGGGCGGTAACGGTGATGGAGCCGGGCCTTGTTCCCTATGTCTTTCAGAAGGCTTTCCATATCATGCGCTCGGGCCGTCCGGGTCCGGTGCTGATCGATCTGCCGWTCGACGTRCAGMTGGCMGAGATCGAATTCGATCCAGATACCTATGAGCCCCTGGAGCCCTACAAGCCTGCCGCGACGCGGGCGCAGGTGGAAAAGGCGCTGACGATGCTCAACGCGGCGGAGCGCCCGTTGATCGTTGCCGGCGGCGGTATCATCAATGCCGACRCTTCCGACCTGTTGGTCGAGTTTGCCGAGATCACCGGGGTTCCGGTTATTCCCACATTGATGGGCTGGGGGACGATTCCCGATGATCACCGGTTGATGGCCGGAATGTGCGGCCTGCAGACTTCGCACCGCTACGGCAATGCGACGATGCTGGCCTCGGATTTCGTGCTCGGAATTGGCAATCGCTGGGCCAACCGTCACACAGGCAATGTCGCGACTTACACGGAGGGAAGAAAGTTCGTCCATGTCGATATCGAGCCGACGCAGATCGGCCGGGTCTTCGCGCCGGATTTCGGCGTCGTGTCCGACGCAGGAAAGGCGCTGAAGCTTTTTCTGGATGTTGCCACCGAGTGGAAAACCGCCGGCAAACTGCGTGACTGGTCGAAATGGGCGGAGGAATGCCAGGAGCGCAAGCGCACGATGCTGCGCAAGACGCATTTCGATCAGGTGCCGTTGAAGCCGCAACGCGTTTACGAAGAGATGAATAAGGCGTTCGGCCGCGATGCCTGCTATGTCACGACGATCGGGCTCAGCCAGATCGCAGGGGCGCAGTTCCTGAATGTCTACAAACCGCGCAACTGGATCAATTGCGGACAGGCCGGCCCGCTCGGCTGGACCTTGCCGGCGGCGCTCGGCGTGCGTGCTGCCGATCCGCACCGGCCGATCGTTGCTCTCTCGGGCGACTATGACTTCCAGTTCATGATCGAGGAACTTGCGGTCGGCGCACAGCATAAACTGCCATATCTGCATGTCGTCGTGAACAATTCCTATCTCGGCTTGATCCGCCAGGCGCAGCGTGGCTTCGACATGGATTTCGAGGTCAGTCTGGCCTTCGACAATATCAACGCGTCCGGCGATGCGGAGAAGGGCTATGGCGTTGACCATGTCGCTGTCGCGGAAGGGCTCGGCTGCAAGGCCATTCGCGTTCGCAGCCCTAACCAGTTCACGGAAGCGTTCGAAGATGCGAAGGCGCTGATGGAGGAACATCAGGTGCCGGTGGTCATCGAAGTCATTCTGGAACGCGTCACCAACATTGCAATGGGCATGGATATCAACGCGGTCGTCGAGTTCGAGGAACTCGCGGAGCGGCCCGAAGATGCGCCAACTGCTGTTGCAGCGTATCTCGATTGAGGAGGATGAAATGCCGAAATTTGCAGCCAATTTAACGATGCTCTTCAATGAGGTGCCATTTCTCGAACGCTTTGCGCTCGCGAGCGAAGCGGGATTTGAAGCGGTGGAATATCTCTTTCCCTACGACTACAACGCCGACGAGTTGAAGCGGGAACTGACCGAAAACAATCTCGTCCAGGTCTTGCACAATCTGCCTGCCGGCAATTGGGGAGCGGGTGAGCGCGGCATTGCCGTGTTACCCGACCGCATCGATGAGTTCCGGCGTGGCGTCGTCATGGCAATCGACTATGCGACAGCGCTTGGCTGCAAACAGGTCAACTGCCTTGCGGGTGTTGCGTCGGCGGGGTTGGGCAATGATGTCCTGCGTTCGACCTTCGTCCATAATCTGAGGCTCGCTGCGCAAGAACTTGCAAAATATGACATTCGACTGTTGATCGAACCGATCAATACCTACGATATTCCGGGGTTTTATCTGAACACAGTCGAGCAGGCGGCTTCGATCATCGAAGAGGTCGGCAGCGATAATCTGTTCATTCAGTACGATCTCTATCACCAGCAGCGCACACGTGGCGAACTCGTTGCCACCTATGAGCGGCACAAGGAACTGATCGCGCATGTCCAGCTTGCCGACAATCCGGGCCGCAATGAGCCAGGTACCGGTGAGATCAATTATCCTTTCGTTTTCAAAGCTTTGGAGCAGGCCGGCTATGATGGCTGGATCGGCTGCGAATACAAACCAAAAACAGAAACGCAACGCGGCCTTGCCTGGTTGAACGAAGCTTCAACAACGCAAAAACACGCGGATATCATTAGAATGAGGAGCTGACCACATGGCGGACATAGGTTTTRTCGGGCTTGGTATCATGGGAACACCCATGGCGCGCCATCTACAGGATGCCGGGCACGAGCTCTATACGTCGAAGTTTTTTATTGAGCCGAAACAAGAGCTTATCGACAATGGCCTGAAGATTGTCGAGAGCCCGAAGGCTCTGGCGGAAAAGACGGACATCATCATCTTGATGCTGCCGGACAC
>NZ_JBFUMG010000519.1:0-3140 GCF_054049495.1 Phyllobacterium sp. P5_D12
TTTTTTTAAATCTAAGAACAGAAAAGTCCGGGGCAAATCATGAAATCATTGGGAAGTTTCCGCCGCACATTCGCACCTTGGAACGATCCTGYAGCGAAGCCCTTTATCGCGATCGAAAATGTCACCAAGAAGTTCGGTGATTTTGCGGCCGTCAATGATTTGTCCCTCAACATTTACAATCGCGAATTCTTTGCGCTCCTGGGCGCTTCCGGCTGTGGCAAGTCGACCCTCTTGCGCATGCTTGCCGGCTTCGAAGAGCCGACCGCCGGGCGCATTCTCATCGACGGTCAGGATATGCGCGGCATTCCGCCCTATAAGCGCCCGGTCAACATGATGTTCCAGTCCTATGCCCTTTTTCCGCACATGACGGTCGAAGGTAACATCGCTTTTGGTCTGAAGCAGGAGGGCATGGCCAAGAGCGATATCGAGGCGCGTGTCGCCGAAATGCTCAAGCTTGTGAAGCTCGAGCGGTTCGCCAAGCGCAAGCCGCACCAGCTCTCCGGCGGTCAGCGCCAGCGCGTGGCGCTAGCGCGTTGCGTTGCAAAGCGTCCGAAGGTTTTGCTGCTCGACGAGCCACTCGGTGCGCTCGACAAGAAGCTGCGCGAGGAAACGCAGTTTGAGCTCATGGACCTGCAGATGAAACTCGGCCTGACATTCGTTGTCGTTACACACGATCAGGAAGAAGCGATGACCATGGCCGACCGCATCGCCGTCATGGACAAGGGCAAGGTCATGCAGGTGGCAACGCCGGCGGAAGTCTATGAAGCTCCAAACTCGAAGTTCGTCGCCGACTTCATCGGCAATGTGAACATGTTCGAAGGCACCGCCGCCGCAGTCGCCAATGGCAAGATCGACATTGCTGTCGCACCTGAAAACCTGACGATCCGCACCGATGCCGCTTCGAAAAGCTGCACTGTGGGCCAGCCGGTTGGGTTTGCCATCAGGCCGGAGAAAATTAGGGTCAGCCGCAAGCAGCCCGCCGATCCGTCAATCAACTCCGCGCACGGGGAGCTTTATGACATCGCCTATTTCGGTGACATGACAGTCTTCCATGTGAAGCTTGAAAGCGGCCGGATCATCAAGGCTGCGAGCCTCAACGCTGTGCGCACGGTCGAAGACCCGCTCGGCTATGACGACATGGTCTGGGTCAATTTCGATGCCGATGCCGGTATCGTTCTGACCGCTTGAGAAAGGGCGATATCATGCAGAACTTGATATCCTCTATTGCAAGCCGGCTGGTTATAGCCGTTCCCTACCTGTGGCTGCTGATCTTCTTCCTTATCCCCTTTGTCATCGTGTTCAAGATATCGCTTTCGGAAGTCGCGATGGCCATCCCGCCCTATACGCCGGTGTTCAGCCTCTCGGCCGGCTGGCAAGCCTTTGCGGATAATTTCTCCCAGTTTTCATGGGACAACTATATCTGGCTGTTGGAAGACCCGCTTTATTACAAAGCCTACATCTCCAGCGTGATCATCGCCGCGGTTTCGACCGTTCTGACGCTTATCGTCGGCTACCCGATCGCCTACGGCATGGCGCGCGCGCCCGCGACGATCCGGCCAACACTGTTGATGCTGGTCATCCTGCCGTTCTGGACCAGCTTCCTGATTCGCGTCTATGCCTGGATAGGCATCTTGAAGCCCGAGGGCCTGCTCAACCAGTTCCTGATGTGGGCGCACGTGATCGACACGCCACTCAACATCCTCAACACCAATACAGCCGTCTTTATTGGTATCGTCTATTCCTATCTGCCATTTCTGATTCTGCCGATCTATTCGGCGCTGGAAAAGATGGACTATTCGCTGGTTGAAGCAGCTGAGGATCTTGGCTGTCCGCCCATACTCGCTTTCTGGAAAATCACCTTTCGTCTGTCGATGCCGGGCGTCATAGCCGGGTGTTTCCTGGTTTTCATTCCTGCGGTTGGTGAATTCGTCATTCCGGACCTCCTCGGCGGATCGCAGACCCTGATGATTGGCAAGACGCTGTGGAACGAGTTCTTCTCCAACCGGGATTGGCCGGTTTCCTCCGCCGTCGCTGTTATCCTTCTGCTGTTGCTGGTCGTGCCAATCGTTCTGTTCCAGCGTGCGGAAGCGCGGGCGCAGGAAAGCGAGAAATAAAATGAACACCACCTGGTCCCGCTTCAACATTGCGTCCCTGGTTTTCGGTTTCGCCTTCCTTTATTTGCCGATCGTCCTTCTGGTCGTCTTTTCGTTCAACGAATCCCGGCTCGTCACCGTGTGGGCGGGGTTTTCGACAAAATGGTACGTCTCTCTGTTCCACAACCAGAGCTTTATCGATGCGGCTTGGGTGACCATCCGTGTCGGGCTGGTCTCGGCCACGGTTGCGACAATTCTTGGAACACTCGGTGCCTTGGCTATGACCCGCTATACGCGCTTCCGCGGGCGCTTGCTGTTTTCAGCAATGATCTATGCACCGCTGGTCATGCCGGAAGTCATCACTGGATTGTCGATGCTTCTGCTCTTCGTTGCCATCGGCTTCGACCGCGGCCTGTGGACCATGATCCTCGCACATATCACCTTCTCCATGTGCTTTGTCGCCGTCGTCGTGCAGTCGCGACTGGTGACATTTGACCGTTCGCTGGAAGAAGCGGCGATGGACCTTGGAGCAACGCCGGTCACGACGTTCTTCAGGGTAACACTGCCGGTGATCCTGCCGGCAGTGGTCTCTGGCTGGATGCTGGCCTTTACCCTTTCGTTGGATGATCTGGTCATTTCCAGCTTCACCTCAGGGCCGGGCGCGACCACGCTGCCCATGCGTATTTATTCGCAGGTCCGGCTTGGCGTGACGCCGGAAATCAACGCGGCGTGTACCATCCTGATTGCCATCGTAGCAGTCGGCGTGATCATTGCGTCCATCGCCAACAAGCGCCGCGAGGTTCAGAAGGCACGCGACGAACAGGCCGCTGCACGGAACTAGCCGACCTTTTCTTTACACACCTTTACACAACAAATATTTGAGCATATTAATTGAGACTAGGCAGGTTGAATGTCGCCAAAACGCAGTCCTATGACGCCACGCGAAGTTGTCAAACATTTGCGTTCCGACGGATGGGAGATCAAGCGGAAGGGACCGGGAGACCACGTTCAGTATGTTCATCCTTCCAAGCCGGGTAAGGTTACCGT
>NZ_JBFUMG010000520.1:0-3138 GCF_054049495.1 Phyllobacterium sp. P5_D12
GCCCAGCTCTCGGTTTCCGCCACTTTACCGAGAGAGCTATATGCGCTCATTAAATGGATAGGCGAGAGGTAATCATCCGGCTTCAACTCGGCAGCTTGTCTAAAATAGTGCACCGCAGACTCGAAGTTACCGCGCATGTAAAAGAAGCGAGCATAGTGGAAATTGGCTTCGTGAAGTCCCCGATCGATCGCGAGTGCTCGCTCGAAAGAGGCCGCAGCCTCTTCATCATGACCGGCCTGATGTAGAGCCAATCCCCGGGATGCGTGCGCTTCGGCTAAATTTGGATCTAGCTCGAGCGCTTTAGCGGCCATAGCTGAAATTCTTTCCAGCGGGAAGTCATCCGGTTGCCAGTCGCGCAATGCTGCCTCRCAGTCAGCAATGCCCGCATAGGCCCGAGCATAGTCGCGATCCAATTCCACTGCCTTGCAGAACATGCGCAGCGCCAAATGAAGGTAAGATTTGGTCCAGGCATGCGAAAACTGCCGTCCCCGTAAATAATAGGTATAGGCTTCGACATTCCCGGTTGGCTCAGTGTCGATTGCTTTTCTTTCTTCTGGCAAGAGCTTGATTTTGAGTTGGCTGACGATCGCGTGGGTTATTTCATCCTGTATGGCGAAAATGTCGGTCAGGTCCCGGTCATATCGTTCGGCCCACATGTGGCCACCATACAGCGCGTCGATAAGCTGCCCGGTTATCCGGACACGCTCTCCGACCTTGCGCACACTGCCTTCCAAAACATAACGGACGCCAAGATCCAACCCGACCTGTTTAATCTTCACAGACTTACCCTTGTAAGTGAACACAGTATTACGTGCCACGACGTGAAGGCTGGAAATCTTTGATAAATCCGTAATGATATCTTCAGTGATACCATCGGAAAAATACTCTTGTTCGGGATCGCAGCTCATGTTGGTAAATGGCAAAACGGCTATGGTTTTTTGCGCTTGATCAAGCGACCCAACTATCGTTTGCGTAGTAGTTTCTGTGCTGGATGGACTGTCAAAACCGATCGTATAGACACGGATATTTTGCTTGATGTTCTTAAGTGAATGTTCGCCTCTATCTACGAACTTCAAATTCAACCGGGAGCCCACTTGATCGCGTACTGATGCTGCTACCGCAATGCACCCGGCGTCGGCAATGCTTTCCAGACGGGCTGCAACGTTGACACCGTCTCCAAAAATATCACCGTCCTCGACGATTATGTCACCGAGATTAATTCCTATTCGCAAATCGATTCGGTGGTCCTTAGCCACGTTTCGGTTACGTTCTGCCATGCCACGCTGGATATCGGCGGCGCAGGCGACAGCGTTGATCACGCTGGCGAACTCAACCAACATTCCATCGCCGGTCAGCTTAAAGGTTCGACCTTTATGGTCATTGATCAAAGGGTCAATCAGTTCACTGCGATGGCACTTGAACCTGTTCAGCGTACCTTCTTCATCAATGCCCATGAGATGACTGTAGCCCACGATGTCAGCAGCGAATATAGCGCTTAGCCGGCGTTCCAAATGACCCCCAGGTTGTGATTTAAATGCAAGAACGCCGGACTGTAACCGCTTCATCGCTTTAAGTCGCGTCCATCTTTCGATTGACGACAAGGAGTGACGATATCGATTCCGGCGTCCCATCCATCGCCGCATCCTTATGTTTAGATGCCAAGCGACAACTACACCGTGAGATCGGCAACCTTGCGCTTTAGATCAGCGACATAATTAGCAACTGACAGTGGCGAGCCGGTCGCCTGCTGCAGCAATTCGCCCGGTGTCCGCGATCGCCCATATTGATGAATATTCTCGTTCAGCCAGGTCTTCAAAGGAATGTAATCGCCCGTATCCAACCCCTCTTTCACCGCAGGAATAGCCTTCGCACTGGCGAAGAATTGCGAGGACATGATGTTGCCGATCGTGTAAGTCGGGAACGATCCCACCATACCCGATGACCAATGCACGTCCTGAAGTACGCCAAGCGTATCGTTTGGAACATCCAAACCAAGATAGGACCGCATCTTATCCCGCCAGATGGCCGGCAAATCGCTCACCCGGATTTCTCCGGCGATGAGCCCCGCCTCTATTTCCGACCGCAGCATGATGTGGAGATCATAGGTGAGTTCATCTGCCTCGACTCGAATTAGGCTGGGACGCGGTGCATTGACGACACGCCAGAAGTCCTCGACCGAAACATCGGCGAGTTGTTCGGGAAAGTAGCTGCGCAGTTCTTCGAAGTGAACCTCCCAAAAACGGCGAGAGCGGCCAACGCGATTTTCCCAAAGGCGCGACTGGGACTCGTGAGTGCCGAAGCTGCTGCCGCCCACAGCATAAAGGTTGATGAAATCGGTTGTAAATGCTGAGCGGCTAAAGCGCTCGTCTACCCCTTGCTCATACATTCCATGACCTGCCTCATGCCAAACGGCAAAAAGGCCGCCCGGGAGCCAATCTTCGCGAAACCGGCCAGTGATACGAACATCGGCACTTGTGAAGGATATCTCGAACGGATGAACCGTATCGTCCAGACGACCCCTGTTGAAATCGTAACCGAAACGCTTGGAAATCATGCTGGAAAATGCTCGCTGACGTTCAATCGGGTAAGTGCGATCGAGAATCTCAGTGCGCACGGGCCGCGCTCGTCGAGCCTCGGCCAGCAAGGGAACCAACGACTTCTGCAACTCCCCGTAGAGTTCGCGCAATTTCGCCCAGGTCATTTCCGGCTCGTACGTCGAAACCAGCGCATCGTAGGGATGCGCATCATAGCCAATCGCTGACGCGATCTCGCGCTGCATCTCCATGGTCAGTTCGAGCCACGGCGCGAAGGCCGCGAAATCATCAACGCTGCGCGCCTGTTTCCATGCCGCCTGTGCATTCGTCTTGAGTTCGGCGGCGGCCGAGACAAGTCTTGCCGGGATGCGCGACAGCACACCTATTGATGCCGCCGCCTGCTCGACGGCAGCGCGCTGCAAGGGATCGCCATCTGTATCGGCGCGTGCGGTTTCAATTGCTTTCATCATCCGGTCGCCGGTCGCGATATCGCGGGCAAGACCAACCAGCGTCGCGATCTGCTTGCCGCGTGCATCGACACCTCCAGGCGGCATCATCGTGCGTGAATCCCAGGTCAATAGATTAACGGCGCACAGGATATCAT
>NZ_JBFUMG010000521.1:0-3135 GCF_054049495.1 Phyllobacterium sp. P5_D12
GTTAGATTCCCCACCCACGCAAGCAACTAGCAGGCAAGCATTTGGCAGGCAACCAGCTCACCAATTATGATTTCCGCACAGCGGGGCAGGCGCGAACGCATCATGGCCACGTCATGCGCGATCTCGGGCTGAAGATAATAAACGGCGTCTACCCGGAGAACAGTATTCTGCCGGGTGATGCGGAATTGCTGGAACGATTTGGGGTATCACGAACCGTACTGCGCGAGGCTTTGAAGACGCTCGCCGCCAAGGGGCTGATCCAGCCGAAAGCCAAGATCGGCACGCGCGTGCTGGAGCGTTCGCATTGGAACCTGTTCGATCCGGACATACTGGTCTGGCATTTCGAGGCCGGTGCGAGCGCCCATTTCCTGTCGAGCATCGTCGAGATGCGGCTGGCGCTTGAGCCTGAAGCGGCGGGCCTTGCCGCATTGCGGCGCAYGGATGCCCAGCTCGATACTCTGTTCCATTGGGTCGAGAAGATGGGAAACGCACGCGAATCGGCAGCAGATTTCGTCTTCAGCGATCTGCAGTTCCATATTGGGATAGCGGAAGCCTCCGGCAATCCGTTCATGCGTTCTATCAGCGCGCTGATCGAAGTGGCACTGGTGACCACCTTCACCATCAGTTCGCCCATACCTAACTCCGAAAGCCAYGTGCGCTCGGTTGCACGCCACGCTGCCATCGCCGAAGCGATCAAGGCCCGCAACGTCGAGGCGGCCAAGCAAGCCATGCGCGTCGTCATAGAGGAAGGCGCCGAGCGGGTGCTGACCGCGGGACGAACCACAGCTACAGCGTAGTGATCGTTACCTTCGCGGGCTTCTCGATCTTCAGCGGATTACGCAAGGGCAAGCCAAAGGCCGGTGCTTCGATCTCGAAGACGTCGCCGTTCTCGGCCTTGATGCCATCGGCAAAGGAAAGCGTCGCCGTGCCGAACATATGCACGTGGACATCCCCTGGCTGGCGGAACACCGCATATTTGAAATGGTGATGCTCGAGATTGGCAATGGTGTGGGACATGTTGTCTTCACCTGAAAGGAAAGGCTTTTCCCACAAGGTCTTGTTTTTACGCAAGATACGCGAAGTGCCACGAACATCGGAAGGCAAATCGCCGAGAATCAACTCGGGACCTAGCGAGCAAGGCCGCAGCTTGGAGTGGGCAAGGTAGAGATAGTTCACGCGCTCCATGACATGGTCGGAGAATTCATTGGCAAGTGCAAAGCCGATGCGGAAAGGCGACCCATCCGGACCAATAACGTAGATACCGGCAATTTCCGGCTCTTCGCCGGCATCGTCCGCAAAAGCTGGCGAGACGAGCGGCTGGCCGGGACCGGTTAGCATTGAACCATTGCCTTTGTAGAACCATTCTGGTTGTACCCCGGTCGCGCCCTTCTTCGGTTTGCCGTTGTCGAGCCCCATGCGGAACATCTTCATCGAATCGGTCAGTTTTTCTTCCTCGGCGTCGCCAACTTTGCGATGCATCGCATCGCGCGTCGCGGCGGATCCGAGATGGGTGAGGCCGGTACCGGTCAAATGGATATGGGCAGAATCGTGCGTGTCGATCGGAGGAAGCAAGCGGCCTTCCGCATAGGGAGCTGCAATATCGATCCTCTTGCCAAGCCCGCGTTTTTCCACAATCTCGGCTATGCCTGCGTTCGCATCGATCGCCGCATGCGCGAGTTCCAGAACGGAACGCGTACGCTTGACATGCCGGAATTCCTCACCGACACGTGCGGCAACCTGCCGCTTTCCATTGGCATTCGTCAACTGGACCAGATTCAAGGCTTCCTCCCGATATATCAGATTTGGTGGCGTGGTTATAAGCTGGCCATACGGTATC
This sequence comes from Phyllobacterium sp. P5_D12, assembly GCF_054049495.1. Taxonomy (NCBI): domain Bacteria; kingdom Pseudomonadati; phylum Pseudomonadota; class Alphaproteobacteria; order Hyphomicrobiales; family Phyllobacteriaceae; genus Phyllobacterium; species Phyllobacterium sp. P5_D12. Next base: position 1,838 of record NZ_JBFUMG010000521.1, read on the forward strand.
GTCCAGCAGCTCTTTTCAAAAAATATTATAATAGTATTATATGGTTCGACGGGTTTTTCGCAACTCGGTGAAAGTCCTATTCCAAAAGTCATACTTTTGCGATAGATGTTGGGAAGACCCTGCTCTGGGAGGACTGGTCCGGGCTAAAAAGTTCGGTCGAGGCCGCTCAAACGTATCGGGCATGATTATGAAAACCGGGAGGATACACGTGAAAATATTCAATCTGTTTGCCGCGGGATTGATCGCACTTGGTGCGATGGGGTCGCAAGGCTACGCCCAGGATAAGGGCTCTGTCGGTATCGCGATGCCGACCAAATCCTCGGCACGCTGGATTGCCGACGGAGACAACATGGTGAAGGCGCTGAAAGAACGCGGCTACACCACCGATCTGCAATATGCGGAAGACGATATTCCAAACCAGCTGGCGCAGATCGAGAACATGGTCACCAAGGGCGTCAAGGTCCTCGTGATCGCAGCGATCGACGGCACCACGCTTTCGAACGTCTTGCAGCAGGCACACGATGCCGGCATCAAGGTTATTTCCTATGATCGCCTCATCCGTGACACGCCGAATGTCGACTATTACACGACCTTCGACAATTTCCAGGTCGGCGTTCTGCAGGCAAGCTCGCTCGTCAAGGCGCTTGGCCTGCCGGATGCAAAGGGCCCGTTCAACATCGAATTGTTCGGTGGTTCGCCTGACGATAACAACGCCTTCTTCTTTTATAATGGCGMGATGTCTGTCCTGCAGCCTCTGATCGACAGCGGCAAGCTCGTTGTCCAGTCCGGCCAGATGGGCATGGACAAGGTCGGTACGCTGCGTTGGGACGGTGCCGTTGCGCAGGCGCGCATGGATAACCTCCTGTCCGCCTATTACACCGACAAGAAGGTCAATGCCGTTCTGTCACCATACGATGGTCTGTCTATCGGTATCCTTTCCTCACTGCGCGGCGTCGGCTACGGAACTGCGGACCAGCCATTCCCGTTCGTTTCCGGACAGGATGCGGAAGTACCATCGGTCAAGTCGATCATCGCAGGCGAGCAGTACTCGACGATCTACAAGGACACGCGTGAACTGGCCAAGGTGACGTCCGATCTCATCGACAAGGTTCTCAAGGGCGAGGAGCCGGAAGTCAACGACACCAAGACCTACAACAATGGTGTCAAGGTTGTTCCGTCCTACCTGCTGAAGCCGGTCGAAGTCGACAAGACCAACTGGAAAGAAATCCTGATTGGCGGCGGCTATTATACGGAAGACCAGATCAAGTAGGTCTTTGATCGTTGACGAACCCTGTGCT
>NZ_JBFUMG010000522.1:0-3131 GCF_054049495.1 Phyllobacterium sp. P5_D12
GGCCAACGACTCGAGGCTAACATAGATAGTGTTAAGCGCTAGGCGTTGGGATCGAGAAACATATGGGTAGTGCCCCGATAGCCACACCTGGTCTTTTCAGGCCAGGGACCGCGGCCATATCTTGCCGCGACCATGTCCATCAACTGCCCGCAATGGCGGGGTTGCCCGAGGGCTGGACCTTCGCGTTCCGCAAGAGCTTGTCGGGCGCGTGCCACTGGGACAAGAAGCACATCGTCGGCCCCGCCCACGCCCACCTGCACGCGGTGCCGATGCTGTTATCGCTTGGTCATCCTGAATACTGAGCGTATTGTGCAATCATGGAAAAGGCGACGATCCTTTTCCATGATTGCCCCAAATAAGCCCGCTGTCAGCAGACCTCGCGGCAACGGGACTTTTGGAAAACCAAATCTTAAAGCTGAGCGTACAACGTTTATCGTGTTTATCACGATGGAGGCCGCCCCAGCGGGCTCGCTCCCCAACCCTTTAAGGGAGGATACCAAAATGCCTTATTTAAAGCCTTTGTTCACCGCATCGATAATCGCGATATCTCTTGCCAGTTTACCTGCAATATCTTGGGCGACGGAGCAGGGCCAGCAACGTCAGCAGGCGCGTGACACCCGCCAGCAGGCGCGCCCAGAAGCACGACAAACAAAGCAGGATTGCCGCGCCGCCAACCAGAAAAGCAACGCTGCATGCCGTCAGGATAAGCGGCATACTAAGCAGGACGCACGCAAAACAGGCCGAGCCATTAAATATTGATTATCGGCCCTTGTTTCGCAAAAAAAACCGCCGCTGGGTTCAAAGCAACGGCGGGTACGGGGTTCGTCAACCGCGGCGTTGCGCGTCACGATTGGACGTTGTGATTGTGCGCTCATAGGGGCGTAGCTGATATCGGGTCTTACCCTACGTTGGCAGTTAATTTTCCCGGCCTTTGTCGTCTTGCTTGCGACCTCCTGCCAAGAAAACCCTTTTTTGAACGTTCGATGATCCTCATACATGCCCCGCAATGTAGGCAATGTTTTGAGCTTTCGAATCAATCAATTCATTATTTGTTTCCCAAGTGCATCATTTACAGAACGCTTCGTGGATTACCATATAGAAGAGGTCCACACCGTTTCTGTGTACGTTTCTGGGTGGTCGCGTATATGTTCACCACCACGTCGCGCATCTGTCCTTAGGCAAATCCCCTATGCCAATTTCTTCGGCGAGGTGGAACGCTTGTCATGATCGGCTTTAGTTGGTGTACCGGCTGTCAGTCTTGCGCAATTGTCTCGCCTGGTTCGAGGAACCGTCCACGGACCAGTTTTCCTTCGACCTCAACCGTAACTTGGTCCCGTGGCAAAGCCGGAGCAGGCGTGCCCTTCGCCGCAGCGCATATTGCGCTGGTGGTCCTTTGAAATCCGTCCCGGCCCGTGGAAATGGCAGGAATCAAACTCGTGAGCGTTGAAGCCTCCGAGGMCCATCCACATTCGTCATATACCGAGTTTCTGAGCGAATTGACCGCCAATCTGCTGTCGATGAAGGGATTGCTTTCAACAGTAGAGGTTGTGCATGACGATGACGAGACAAGAGCTGCGGCAGTTAGGATGTAGCAAGCTAATCTCATTGCAGTGTTTCCTTGAGCGGTCGCCGTCGATTGCTCTGGTAATTATCACTTTCGCAAAGGAATTTCGACCCGCACGCTTGCTATGAAGAAGAACCGACAAGGCACGACACGACTCATTGCTGCGCCCGCAGGAGCGGCTGGATCGAGCGGCAAGCTGCTATACCGACCATTCAAACGCCGGCGCATCTTGCTTTTCCGGACCGTGGGCGAGGGGGCGGTGTCCACATTCAGAATGACGTTGCGTTCATGCAGCACGTTGTAATGTTTGAGGCTGTGCAGCAGCGCCGTGGGCGTGCCTTGCGGGTTGCCCGTCAGGAAGACCGCAGTGCCGGGTACGATCGTCGCTTCCGGCCCAGAGCAGATCGGCGGTTTGGTGGACGATGTCACCGGGAATGGTGCTCAATCTCAAAACGTGAGAGCATGTCTGTACTAGCGGCAAAGTGCGCGACACAGCCAAAGTCTAGCTTTGCGAGCCGCTAAGGGACGTTGGCGTGGTGCGTTCTGGAGGGGGGGTAGTATGAAACCATTTATCTCGGCCGCGGGGCTCTCGTTGCTTCTTCTCGCCGCCTGTTCGCACACCGTGCGAACATTCGAGCAAACACCGTCATATTCGCCCGCGCAGCCGACAAGCACGCGGCTGACACAACTTGTCCAAAGGCTTGGTGATCCTAAGGACGGTCGCTCCGGGGTCAGGCTGATCGGCAACGGAGAAGAAGCGCTGGCGGCGCGCTTGGCGCTTGCAGCGGCCGCCGAAAAAACGATCGATGCGCAGTATTACCTTCTGCACAATGATTCTACCGGAAAAGTCTTTGCGTGGAGCTTGCTGCAAGCCGCGGACCGGGGTGTGCGGGTGCGGCTATTGCTTGATGACATGGACACTAAGAGCTATGACGCCGTGACCGCAGCTCTGGACTCGCATAAAAACATCGAAATCCGGCTCTTTAACCCGTTCTGGCGGGATCAGAGCCTTGTCGCGGCCGGCCTCACCGACTTCAAGCGGATCAACCGCCGGATGCACAACAAGTCGATGACCGCCGACAACGCCATGTCGATCGTCGGTGGCCGCAATATCGGCGATGAGTATTTCCTGGCCAAGAGGGAATTGAACTATTCGGATCTCGATCTGCTGGTTGCTGGACCCGTTGTCGACGAAGTCTCGACAAACTTTGATGAGTACTGGAACAGCAAGTTTGCAGTGCCTGCGCGCGCCGTCGTTGGCAAACCGAAGGGGTTCAGTCTGGACCAAGCGCGCGATCGCCTTGACGAGATCATCGGGAAAGCCCGGGAGACGGAATATGCCAGCGTCGTGCGTGCGGCTGCGAAGCAGAACCTAACGCCATCGACGCTGAAGCTCGCGTGGGTTCGCGCTAAAATGTACTCTGACCCCCCTTCAAAAGCGGCCGGTGAAGACAACAAGGAAGCGATTCTTGCCTCTCAACTGGCAAAGTATTTCGCCCGTGCGACATCAAAGGTTGAGATCGTTTCTGCATATTTCGTGCCAGGCAAACGCGGCACAGAGTGGTTG
>NZ_JBFUMG010000523.1:0-3127 GCF_054049495.1 Phyllobacterium sp. P5_D12
GTCTTTCACCAATGGCCGAAAACGGGACGCGCGGTAAGGCATGTCGGCAGCGCCATAGCCCTCGGGGCCGTCGTCGTTGCCACGGTGGATCTCCTCGACCTTGATGCCGACGAATTCGCCATCGACGTAGTGCTGGTACATGCCAATCCAGCGGATGGTGTAGATTTGGCCTTTTCGGATGATTTGATCGATGCTGACATTCTTGAATTTGTCGTCGATACAAACGACTTTCTGTCCGACATAAAAGTCGTTCATAATATTACCCTCGCCGTGTGAGACTGGCACTCATTTTAGGCCGTAAACTCAAAGATGCCACGATGCAATACCCGCTGTCTGGCGATAGTAAGGCCGTTCCGCCACGAATTCCGGATGGCCTCGCACTGGCAGGCCAGTGACTATCTCTTCGCCCCGTGCCGCCACCCTTCACTCCCGATTGTTCCCAATGCTAACCTTCATCCGATTCAGTTCTGGGAGGAATGACGCAATCATGACGATATTGGTGACAGGCAGTTCCGGCCATCTGGGCGAGGCACTGGTGCGCACATTGCAGGGCAGAGGACGAGAGGTCGCGGGGCTCGATATCGCGGCAGGACCGTTCACCATCCATGTCGGTTCTATAGCCGACCGGCCTTTCGTCAAACGCTGCATGGCGGGTGTCGAGACTGTCTTTCATGCGGCCACGCTGCACAAGCCGCATGTCGGCACGCACATGCGGCAGGATTTCGTCGATACCAATATCGCGGGCACCTTGAACCTTCTGGAAGAAGCGGTGGCAGCGGGCGTCAAATCCTTCATCTATACCAGTACGACGAGTGTCTTTGGCGATGCGCTGGTGCCACCCGAAGGTGCACCTGCCGCCTGGATTACCGAGGATGTGCGGCCTGTCCCCAAGAACATCTATGGGGTGACCAAGGCGGCGGCCGAAGACCTTTGCCAGCTGTTTCATCGCAACCAGCGCTTGGCGACGATGGTGTTGCGCACGTCGCGGTTTTTCCCGGAAGAGGACGACGACAAGGACGTGCGCAGCGGCTTTGCCGATGAAAACATCAAGCTGAATGAGTTTCTCTACCGCCGGGTGGATATCGAGGACATCGTCAGCGCGCATCTTCTGGCTGCCGAAAAGGCGCCTGCATTCGGTTTTCGCCGTTATATCATCAGCGCGACGACGCCTTTCACACCAGACGATCTGGCTGATTTGCGCACCGATGCCCCGCGCGCAGTGCAGCGCCGTGTGCCCGAATACGCGGCAGAGTTTGCGCAGCGCGGCTGGAAAATGCTGCCGAGCATTGACCGCGTCTATGTCAATGAGCGGGCGCGGACAGAACTCGGCTGGCAGCCGGAATATGATTTCCGGTGTCTCGTCGGACGGCTGAAAGCAGGCGAGGATATGCGCAGTCCCTTGGCGCGCTTGATCGGGTCCAAGGGCTACCACCCAGAAAACTTTACCGAGGGGCCTTACCCGGTAGAGTAAGACAGCACGGGCGAGCACCCTACCTCCCTAATGGTGTAAACAATGGCCGCCGCTTAGTTCATCATTTGTGAACAAGCTGTTCGCTCGGGCCGGGCTTGTTTCGGGCCTCGATAAATCCGACCTTACCGATAACGAAACTGATATGTTGCGAGGGGATGGGTATGAAGCTCACGCGCCGGAATGTAGTTGTTGGCGCTGCCGCCCTTGCTGTATCGACGGGAAGTACCCGTGCGGAGACAAAAATGGACAAGATTTCCTTTGCAGCGACAGCGCCGACCCACGTGTCGAAGGTTGGCATCAAGGCCAGGGATGCCGATGCACTGGCGAAATATTATGAGGATGTTGTTGGCCTGCGCGAGATTTCGCGCAAGGGCCAGTCGGTCATTCTTGGTGCTGGYGAAACGCCTCTGCTCGAGATCGAGCAGGCCTCGGCCATCCGTGCCGATGATCCGCACAGCGCCGGCCTCTACCACACAGCTTTTCTCTTGCCGGCGCGTGCCGATCTCGCCCGCTGGGCCCGGCGGGCAATTGACAAGCGCACGCCGATCGTCGGCGCTTCCGACCATCTGGTCAGCGAGGCCATCTATCTGACCGATCCGGAAGGCAACGGCGTTGAAATTTATGCTGACCGTCCACATGAGAGCTGGAAGTGGAACGGCTCATCCGTGCAGATGGGCACCGAGGCGCTCGACGTTGGCAATCTGCTCGGCGAACCCGGCAACGAGGTGCCTTTCGACATGGCTCCCGACGGGACGATGGTTGGCCATCTGCACCTGCGCGTCGGTAACGCCAAGGAGGCCGAAAGCTGGTGGCAGAATGAGCTCGGGTTGCAGACGGTTGCCGGGTTTGGCGGCAGTGCCGTGTTTATGTCGACCGGCGGTTACCATCACCACGTCGCGGCCAATTCATGGCAGAGCCGCGGGGCAGGGCGCCGCGACAATGATCGCTCCGGGTTGGCCTGGGCCGAGTTTAGCTCCGCCGATGCCAAGGACGAACGTGAGGTCGTTGACCCCTGGGGCAATGTCATCAGGATCGTTCCGGCAAAGGGTTAGTTGCGGCTTACGCGACCTCCTTCGTCCTGGATTACCACCTCTCCGTCATCCTCGGGCTTGACCCGAGGACCCAAGGCCGAGCAGCGCTATGTGATCGTGTCGTGCTCCCACTGAATCCAGCCGGACGATTTCTCGGTGATAAGCTGCCTCACCATTTTTCAATGACTGGATGCCGCCACAATGGTGGATATCGCCTCGCTCCTTTGCCTGAGTCCTCGGGTCGAGCCCGAGGATGACGGAGAGGCAGGTATTTGATGATAAAGCGAGAGCTCCGTACCCGCCGTTACGGCGTTTCAACCAATCACAACGTCAGCACGCAAAATCCCGGAAAAATTAATCGAACGCTCGTTCAATTAATTTCGCGAACCATCCCGTTCTTACTGGCGGTTTTTCGCTGTTTCACTTGATGCAACCGCTATTTGGACGGGGCGAATTGCGCAACTTTGTCCGATTCACACTCAGGAATGATCAATTCCTGTGCAAGAATCCTCGAATCCGGAATGCTTTTATCAACCCGTGGCTTTAATTTAGTTGCTGCCGGTTGAGCCAAACACGCGCTTGAAGATCGTATCGACGTGTTTGGTATGATAGCCAAGGTCGAACT
>NZ_JBFUMG010000524.1:0-3124 GCF_054049495.1 Phyllobacterium sp. P5_D12
CCCATGATTTTGTGCTGACAGCGCGCTGTGAGAATTTTTTGTGGGGACGGCCCGATCTTGGCGACACCATCCTGCGACTGCAAGCTTTCGCAAGGGCCGGGGCTGACGTACTCTACGCACCTGGCCTTAATGACCTCAGCACGATCCGGTTGGTTTGTGAGGCAGTGACGAAGCCGGTCAACATAGTAATGGGAATGCCGGGAGCAACATTCGGCGTGTCGGAGCTGGCGGAGGCGGGTGTTAAGCGCATCAGCGTCGGTTCGGCTCTGGCGAGGCTATCCTTCGGCATGTTCGTGAATGCGGCGCGGGAAATGCGATCAGCAGGCACCTTCTGCTTCTCAGAGCAGGCTATGGGATTCGCGGAATTGGAGGGATTTTTCACCGGAGCGACAAAGGCATGAGAAGTCGCGGAATTCCTAAAACCGCTACGTATCGGGCGTTAACCCGAAGCGAAAGTTCGTGTGATCCGGGCCGTTGCGGACACCGGTACTGAGTTCGAACAAAAACCTAACTCCAGCTAGTTGGACCGAATGTCACTGGTCGATCTTTGAAGGAGTTTGAAGTTGCAAAGGCCTGCTCGGCTAATGAGCTGTGGCGGCTCGACCGCGATCCTTAGACGGAATTCATTATTGCAGGCTCAGTCGAAGCGCGGCTGCTCGGCGATGGCCCTCCATACCCTCTGTGCGACTTTGCCGTACCGAGGGGGGAGCGACCGCGGCCACACCACGCTCGTCGAGCCATTGGTGGGTACACACCTTGACGTAGGAACCTACCCAGAGACCTCCGGTGTAACGTCCTGCGGCCATGGTCGGAAGCGTGTGATTCGTCCCGCAGCACTTGTCAGAGTACACAACGCTCGCAAGTTTCCCGATGAAGAGAGAGCCATAGTTGCGCAATTTTCCTGCCGTGGAATGGGCATCGCGTGTGTGAACCTCAAGGTGTTCCGCCGCGATATGGTCCGAATACTCGATCATGGCGGCTTCATCAGCACAAACGGTGATCTCACCGTAGTCACGCCAGGCGACGCCGGCGACGTCGGCCGTGGGCAGTGTTGCCAACTGGCGTTCGACCGCCTCCAGTGCAGCCTCGGCGAGTTTTTGATCGGTAGTGATAAGGCCAACGCGGGTCCTGACATCGTGTTCGGCTTGCGCCAGAAGGTCCGTGGCGATCATCTCCGCGTCGCCTGTTTCGTCGGCAACGATATAAATTTCGCTGGGGCCTGCTAATTGGTCGATGCCCACCTGGCCGAACACCTGCCGCTTGGCCTCATTGACGTAGGCGTTGCCGGGCCCAACGATCTTGTCGACGGCGGGAATGGTTTCGGTGCCGAACGCCATGGCGGCAATGGCCTGCGCGCCGCCCACTTTGAAGATCCTGTCGGCGCCCGACAAATGACAGCCGGCAATCATGGCCGGATGGGCGTTGGGCGGCAGGCAGGCGATGACATGATCGCAGCCGGCAACCTTTGCCGGCACGATAGTCATGACGGGTGCAGATAGGATCGGATATCGGCCACCGGGCACATAGGCTCCAACAACCTCAATCGGAATGACGCGGTGTCCGAGGTGCAGTCCCGGAAGGGCGTCGAATTCGAGCGGAAGTATGGTTCGCAGTTGCGCTTCGGCGAACGTCCTGACGCGCTCAATGGCGAACTCAGTGTCTTTCCTGGTCTGGGGATCGAGATTGGCAACGGCTTCCAGGCGATCCTCGAGGCTCACTTCGAATGTGACTAGATCGGACCGGTCATAGGTGCGTGCATATTCTCCGACGGCATCGTCTCCGCGTGCCCGCACGTTCGCAATGATGTCCTTGACCACTGCCTCAATTGCAACAGTATCCGAAATCGAGAGAACGTTTGGCTGCTTGAGATGACTTATCTTGTCACCCAATTGGCGGGAGCGGTTTGCCATTTGAATCTCCGGGTTGCTTGTTGGAGGAATGTCGTCACAATCGTGCACCCGCGGGTTTACTGCAATTGCTGGCGGAGCATCTGTTCAGTATATTCACCAAGGCGGCGCGTTCCGCACGTCGTGCGGTGACAGGCTATTTCGATGAGGCACTCCAATCTTGGGAAAATCCAATGCCAAAAATCGGCGTCAAATTGAAAGAGATGCGGCGCAGGCGCGATTTGGGCGTGCGAGAGCTGGCGGTGAGGTCCGGAATCTCCCATTCCACCATTTCCCTGATCGAGCGGGACAAGATGAGTCCGTCAATCGACACGTTGAGCGCGGTGCTGGACGCTCTCGGGACGACGCTCCCCGGGTTCTTCAGCGATCTTCAATCGAGCCTGCCATACACACCATTCTACGGAGGGGAGGAATTGGTGGAGATCGGCAAGGTCGACACCATCTCATACCGTGTCATCGGGCTCAACCATCCTAACCGGCAACTTCTAATGCTGCACGAGACCTACGCGGTCGGCGCTGACACYGGAGAAGCCTTCGCGCATGCCGCGCAGGAAGCGGGAATGGTGATCAAAGGTGCAGTGGAAGTGACCGTTGGCGGCCAGAAAAAGATCCTGAACAAGGGCGATGGGTACTATTTCGACAGCCGGCTCCCCCATCGCTTCCGCAACGTCGGCGAGCAGAAGAGCGAGATCTTAAGCGCGATAACCCCGCCGACATATTGACTTGTAATGGTGATTTTAATCACCGCGGCGCTTTATCAGGCTTTCAATCGAGTCAAACTGTGGTTTCTTAGCTTAGCCATAGAAAAACAAGGGGAATGACGATGAGAATTCTGAACGCAACGTTGATTGCATGCGCGTTGGCGACCATCGGAACAGCGACCGCTGAAGCCCGTGATCTGACAGTCGTGTCTTGGGGCGGTAACTACCAAGACGCCCAACGCAAAATCTATTTCGAGCCTTTCGCAAAGCAGGCTGGAAAGCCGGTGCTCGATGAGAGTTGGGACGGCGGATACGGCGTGCTTCAGGCCAAGGTGAAGGCGGGCGTTCCAAACTGGGATGCTGTCCAGGTTGAGGCCGAGGAACTTGCGCTTGGCTGCGCGGACGGCATTTACGAAAAGGTCGACTGGGACAAGTTGGGTGGCAAGTCCAAGTTCTTACCCGCTGCCGTCGGCGACTGCGGCGTTGGCGCGATCGTTTGGTCAACTGGAATTTCCT
>NZ_JBFUMG010000525.1:0-3122 GCF_054049495.1 Phyllobacterium sp. P5_D12
CGTCCAGCGAGCACTGTTGCATCTGTCTTGCAGAACGGCCGAAACAGGTAAATAGTTAGCTGGAGGACCGAGCTATCTGGATCCGGATTGGCTGGGAAGGGGGCAGCAAAATGCAGCCGAACGTCACAATCCCTCAGCGCGCGCCGCCGCTCTTGAGAATGCTCGATTCAGCGCTTCAAATCGGACTCGTGGGGTTGCTGATCTTTGCCTGCAGCCGCATCATATTGCCGTTCACTGGTATCCTGCTCTGGTCGGTGATCCTCGCGGTCATGCTCTATCCTTTGCACCAACGCTTGGTCGTCCGTGTCGGCAATCGCTGGTCGGCGACGTTGATCGGGCTCGTCAGTGTTGCGCTGATGCTGGTCCCACTGGTCATGGTAGTGACGTCGCTCGGATCTTCCATACTGGAGTTCGTCTCGGGCTTGCAGGACAGAACCCTCACAGTGCCGCCGCCGCCGCCGCCATGGCTTGCCGACCTGCCCGTGGTTGGCCAGAAATTGGCCGACACATGGGTGCTCGTCGCGACGAACATGCCGGCGGCGCTTGCCAAGTATGGCAAGGTGCTGGGTGGAATTGCATCATGGCTGGCGTCGTTCGCGGGCGGTTTGGCTGCCGGTCAGCTGTCGTTCATACTTTCGTTCGCAGTCGCTGCCGTCCTCATCGCCTATGGTGAAGGCGTTACCGAATTCGCCACTCGACTGTTGGAACGCATCACCGGCAGCAAGGCGCAAGGCCCCCGGCTGGTTGCGATGACTGCTGCTACAATCCGAGGTGTGGCAGTCGGCGTCGTTGGCGTAGCGGTCATCCAGTCGCTGCTTATCGGCATAGGCTTCTTCGCCATAGGGCTTTCGTCGGCCGGCGTTTTGACCCTCGTGGTGCTGTTGTTTGCCATCGTGCAGGTGCCGGCGTTGCTGGTAACACTACCTGTCATCGCCTATGTCCTTGCGACGGAAGCGACCACACCGGCGATCATCTTTTCGATCTGGACCGTCATTGCCGGGCTCAGCGACAACCTCCTCAAGCCATTGATGCTCGGCCGCGGGCTTGAAGTTCCGATGCCGATCATTCTCATTGGCGTGATTGGCGGCATGATCGCCGACGGGCTTCTCGGCCTGTTTGTGGGTCCCGTTCTCCTTGCCGTTGGCTACGTCCTGCTCATGGAGTGGCTCCGGTACGACCCCGTTGAGGGCGGGCCGCCGACGGAAAGTCCGCCATGATCGTGGTTATTGTTCTCGGCTTGCTGGTCATGTTGGCATGCCTTGCATTTCAGGTGCTGGCATCGGTGATCGCCGCGCGTTACTTTGCCCGGACCTCCCGACAACCGTTCGGTGCCAAGCCGCTGCGTGGGATTTTCGTTCAATTCTCGATTCTGATGCTGGTGCTAATGATCGGCAACATCGTCCAGGTTGTGTTTTGGGCGTTGCTGTACAGACTGCTCGGTGCATTTGCGGACTTTGAAACGGCCATGTATTTTTCGGGCGTGACCTTCACTTCGCTCGGCTATGGTGACGTTTTGCTGCAAGGCCGAATGCGGCTGCTCGGGCCGCTTCAGGCAGCCAATGGTCTGATGATGTTCGGGGTCACCACGGCCCTCTTCATCTCCGTTATCCAGCAGGTCACCGCCAAATGGATAGCCGCGCAGTCAAACCGCACATAGAATGCTGATCGGACGATAGTGGTTTGAGTCCCTTGGTGCCGACCCAAGCTTCATGATGGAAAGGCTTTTCGCCAACAGACCGGGCGATAAGGCATGGATCTATATGGGTGGCTAGTCGGAAGCTGGAACGGTGCCGCTGCTCGGCGATGCGCAAGGGGCGGGATGGACCAACCCGCCACTACCATCAAGTCATGTGCAATCTTTACAACGCCACCACCACCCACGAGGACATGCTCCAGCTGTTCCTGCCGATCAACATCTGACCAATCGGCTGACGCAGATGGATGTCTTTCCCGACTACCCCGCTCCTATGGGAAGGCCCACCTAAAAACGCGCCGGTTGGAATTGATCGATCCCGCCATCGCCGTGAAAGTGAATTGCGGCCACGTGTCTACCCCGCACATCCTTCAACTGAATATGGGATCCAGATTCCCAGACTGGTAACGTTTCGCCATCTCGGAAACAGGCAGCACCTGGATCGCAGTAGCATTGCCAGACGCTCCGAATTGCTCGAAACGTTGACGACAGAGCTTGGTTAGCGCACCCATCGCGGGCCTAAGATATTTGCGAGGGTCGAATTCGCTGCGATCCTCCGTCAGAACTTTGCGTATTTGCCCCGTCATTGCCATACGGCAATCGGTATCGATGTTGACCTTGCGCACGCCGTTCCTAATGCCGCGTAGGACTTCCTCCACCGGCACTCCCCACGTCGGTTTCATCTCGCCGCCGTATTTGTTGATGATCTCTTGCAGTTCTTGCGGCACCGAGGATGAACCGTGCATGACGAGGTGCGTATTCGGTAGTTTGCGGTGAATTTCTTCGATCACATTCATTGCCAGCACCCTGCCATCAGGTTTTCGACTAAACTTGTAGGCCCCATGCGACGTGCCCATAGCAACAGCCAGCGCGTCGACTTTCGTTTCTGCGACGAATTTCACCGCTTCATCTGGATCGGTAAGCAGTTGATCGTGGCTAAGTGGGCCTTCGATACCATGACCATCCTCTTTTTCGCCCATTCCAGTCTCTAGAGAGCCCAGAACGCCAAGTTCGCCTTCGACCGATACCCCGCCAAGATGCGCCATATCGACCACCGCTTTAGTTACCCCGACGTTGTATTGCCAATCACCCGGAGTCTTGCCATCAGCCATGATGGAGCCATCCATCATCACCGAGGTGAACCCCGACTGGATGGCAGTCATGCAGGTGCCGGGCTCATTACCGTGGTCAAGATGGACGCAGACCGGAATTCGGGGATAGATTTCTGTCACTGCGTCCATCATGTGCTTCAACATAATATCGTTGGCATAAGCTCGAGCACCACGCGAGATTTGGAGGATGACAGGAGCGTCCACTGCGTGCGCTGCCTCCATGATTGCAAGCGCTTGCTCCATGTTGCTCATATTGAAGGCAGGTACGCCGTAGCCTTTCTCGGCTGCGTGGTCGAGCAATTGTCTGAGTGTGATAC
>NZ_JBFUMG010000526.1:0-3119 GCF_054049495.1 Phyllobacterium sp. P5_D12
GTGCTGGCCTTTGTCGGCGCGGGCGATCGTATCGTTGCGGTGCGCAATTGCTATGGCGATGCTTACCGTTTGTTCGAACGGCTTCTGCCGCATCTTGGCATCAAAGTGGATTACGTGGACGGCTCCGATCCTGATGCAGTGGCTGCCGCCTTGCCGGGGGCAAAGCTGCTCTATCTCGAAAGCCCGAGTTCGATGATGTTCGAGCTGCAGGACATCGCGCACTATGCGAAGCTTGCCAAGCAGCACGGCATTGTAACCACGATTGACAATTCCTGGGCGACGCCGCTGTTCCAGCAGCCGATTGCCCACGGCATCGATCTGGTCATGCATTCTGCTTCGAAATATCTCGGTGGGCACAGTGACACTGTTGCCGGTGTCGTCGCCGGATCGCGCGAAATGATCGAGCGGATCAATGGCCGCACCTATTCTTATCTCGGCGCCAAGCTATCGCCATTCGAGGCATGGCTGCTGCTGCGCGGTCTGCGCACGCTGACCCTCCGGCTGCCGCATCATATGAAAAGCGGACTGACCATCGCCGAACGCCTCAAGGCGCATGGCGATGTCGAGCGCGTGATGCATCCGGTCTATTCCAATCATCCGGGTAAAGTGACGCTTAGCGGCTATTCGGGCTTGTTTTCCTTCGAAGTTACGGAGGACGTCGAAGTACCGACCTTTGTCGATGCGCTGAAGCTGTTCCGCATCGGCGTCAGCTGGGGCGGTCACGAAAGTCTCGTTGTTCCGGCGCTTGCTTCCTTGCAGCAGACGCCGGATGCAAATTCGATCGGGCGCTTCGGTGTCAGCCCCCGGACGATCCGCCTTCACGTGGGACTCGAAAGCGTAGAGGAGCTTTGGGCGGACCTCGTGAACGCACTGACAAAAGCCAAACGCTGAACTTAAAAATGGGAGCTTTATAATGCAAAAACGAATGGGAACATTTCTGGCGGGCATCGCAGCCCTGTCGATGACCGTTTCGGCGGCTTTCGCCGATACGACGATCAAGATGGTGGAGGTGATTACCAGCCCGCCGCGCACGGAACTGCTCAAGAAGCAGATCGCCAGCTTCGAACAGGCCAATCCCGGTACCAAGGTCGAGCTTGTCTCGTTACCGTGGGGGCAGGCTTTCGAAAAATTCCTGACCATGGTTCAGGCAGGCGACACGCCAGACATCGTCGAGATGCCGGAGCGCTGGATGGGCCTCTATGCGACCAATGGTCAGCTCGAGGATCTCGGGCCCTATATGGCCAAGTGGAAGGACGCCGGAACACTCGGCGACCGGGCAAAGCAGTTCGGCTCGGTGGTCGACAACAAGCAATACATGATCCCTTATGGCTACTATATCCGGGCCATGTTCTGGAACAAGAAGCTGTTCGCCGAAGCCGGTCTGAAAGAAGCGCCGAAGACGCTCGACGAATTCATGGAAGCCAACAAGAAGATCTCGGCGATCCAGGGCAAGTATGGCTATTGCCTGCGCGGCGGTCCCGGCGGTTTCAATGGCGTGCAGATGTTCATGAACATCGCCAATGGCAAGGGTGGGTACTTCAATGCGGATGGCACAGCGACTTTGAACGAGCCGGGCGCTGTCAAGGGCCTCGAGATGCTGGCTGACATCTACAAGAACGGTTATGCGCCGAAGGATAGCGTCAGCTGGGGTTTCAACGAGGTCGTGACCGGTTTCTATTCCGGGACCTGCGCCATGCTCGATCAGGATCCGGACGCGCTGATCGGTATTGCCGAGAAGATGAAAGCGGAAGACTTTGGCGTTGCGCCGCTGCCGACCGGACCGAACGGCAAGTCCTATCCGACGCTCGGCTATGCCGGCTGGGCGATGTTTGCCAATTCGAAGGTCAAGGACGAAGCCTTTAAGTTGATGGGCACATTGTTGTCACCGGAAGACAATCTGGAATTCGCCAAGAATGTCGGTGTTATCCCTATCCACAATGGCGCCGACAAGGATCCATATTTTGGCGCTGACAGCTTCAAGGGCTGGTTTGAGGAAATGAATGACCCGAAGACATTCGAGTTCGTCACGCCTCCGACATATCTCGAGAACCTCGGCAATTTCTACGACTCCGTTTCAGTCAAGAATTTCCAGGAAGTGTTGCTTGGCCAGAAGACGCCGAAGGCCGTCGCTGACGAGTGGGCTGCATTCCTCACCGAACAGCAGCAGGCCTGGATGGCCAAGAACAAGAAATAACAAGCAATGAAAAGATGCTCCGGTGCCTATGTGCCGGAGCATGTTCTTTTTGCGCATGACCCGTTATTTGCCGGGCGAGCGTAAGAGGAGCCGACTAATGAGGGGCCGATCAACATGGTGATGCAATCGACGACGGCAGGCCTGCCGCACAACAGGGAAAGGGCCGGCAAGCGTGGCTTTGCCAGCGCGTTCGAACCATGGCTTTATTTGAGCCCTGCCATGGTTTTGCTCATGCTGGTGCTGGTGGTGCCGCTGGTCTTCGGCATCAGCTATTCCTTCCGCAAATTCTCGGCTTTCAAATCCGAATATGTCGGACTCGCGCAATATCAGGCCTTGCTGCACGATCCCAATCTCGGGCAGGCGCTGATGAATACCCTGTGGTGGACAGTCGCCAGCCTGTTTTTTCAATTCTTTCTTGGCCTCGGACTTGCTCTGCTGCTCGACAGGGATTTCGCAGGCAAGAAAATCGTGCAGGCAATCGTCTTTCTGCCTTGGGCCGTGCCGTCCTTTCTTTCGGGGCTGACATGGGCATGGCTGTTCAACCCGATCGTCGGACCTTTGCCGCACTGGCTCTATGCGCTTGGTATCCAGTCCGCTCCAACCAACATTCTCTCCAATCCCGCCACCGCGATGTGGGGGCCGATCATCGCCAATGTCTGGTTTGGCGTGCCTTTCTTTGCGATCACGCTGCTGGCGGCACTGAAATCCATCCCGGGAGAACTTCATGAGGCAGCGGCGATCGACGGCGCCAATCCATGGCAACGCTTCACCAAGGTGACACTGCCATTCCTTGCGCCGACCATCGCGATCACCGTGATGCTTCGGACGATATGGATCGCGACCTTCGCCGATCTGATCTACGTGATGACCGAGGGCGGTCCCGCCGGCGCGACCAACACAGTCGCCACCTATATCTATGTCAGCG
>NZ_JBFUMG010000527.1:0-3111 GCF_054049495.1 Phyllobacterium sp. P5_D12
GTTGCAATGTGTCGAGTGCAGGCGACGCCTAGAAGGCCGTTGCGCGAGTGATCGACGAACTCGGAACGCCGCGCATTCTCGTCAACTGCGCCGGTATAGCCAATGCGGGGCGCATCGTCGGTCGTGATGGCCCACACGATCTTGACCTTTATCGACGTGTGATTGAGGTCAATCTCATCGGTTCGTTCAACATGCTTCGGCTTGTCAGCGATGCCGCGTCAAAGCTCGATCCGCTCGAAACGGGCGAACGCGGCGTCATCATCTCCACCGCATCCGTCGCCGCTTTTGACGGCCAGATCGGTCAGGCGGCCTATGCGTCTTCCAAAGCCGGTATAGCAGGCCTGACCCTACCCGCAGCGCGCGAACTCGCGCGTTTCGGCATTCGCGTCATGGCTATTGCGCCCGGCATTTTCGGAACGCCTATGCTACTCGCCATGCCGCAAGAGGTTCAGGATTCCCTTGCTGCCGCGATCCCATTTCCGTCAAGACTTGGCAAGCCGGAGGAGTATGCGGCTCTCGCCCTGCACATCATTGAAAATCCGATGCTTAACGGCGAAACTATCCGTATTGATGGCGCAATCCGGATGGCACCAAAATGAAGAGGCAAGTTGACGCATAAATCGAATTGTGGGTTGCAACTTTTTACGCGCCGGCGATGTTCTGTTAAGGTCGGTCATCTAGAATCCTTGGCAAGAGTCATAGGTCGCCGACACCGATTGAACTTGATCCTGAAAAAGGCCGCAGATGTCCGTTATCAATCGTCTGGTTGTACTGTTACCAGGCTTTGAGCATATGCCTGTAGAGGCCCATCATCGCCGCTTTACTCGCGAAGCGGCCAAGACAGCCCCTGTTTACGAAATGTCCTTGACTCAGTCTGAACCGCTGCGTGTTTCCTCGACCGATGGCGGGATCGCAACCGGCGAATTCGGTCTGCATACTTCAGGCGAAGGCTGGTCGGCCAATACGGATTTCATCCTCTACGGACTAGGCGACATCACCCTTTTCTACGCGTCCAGAAATCCCTTAAGGCGGTTGCTAAGTGGAATTATCGCCCTGCTTGATTTTATCCTCACCGGGACGTTCTTCCGGTTTGTTGCGACGAGTTGGCGCTATGCCCTGTTTTTCGTTTATCCATTGTTGATCTGCTTTGTAATACTGGGTGCATCCTACGGCACCGGGCGTCTTGCCATGGTGTACAACCAGACCAGCGTACCGGTCGCACCGGTGATAGCCTTGATTACCGCCATCCTATTGTTCTGGCTCGCTGCCTCGAAGCTCCATTTCCTGCTCCTCATGGATGACTGGACGTTCGCCCGTGATATGGCACGAGGCAAACGTCCGGATGTGATGCGGAAACTGGATCGCGTCATCGCCGATGCAGCCAATCGTATAAGCAATGCTCCACCCGGCACAGAAATCGTTGTTGCAGCTCATAGCCTTGGCGCGGTTTGCGCAATTCCGATTCTCGATGCCGCCCTTCGCCGCGAGGGTTCCCGCCGGTATGGCCTGCTCACTGTCGGGTCCAGTCTGTTGAAGGTAGCATTGCATCCTGCTGCTCGCACGCTGCGCGAAAGTGTCGAGACCGTTGCAAATAGCAAAACGGTCTGGATCGATGTGCAATCGCTGACGGATCCAATGAATTTCTACCAATCTGATCCCGTACGGGACTTAAAGATAAAAGATGGAAAATCGCCCATCCTGGTGAGAGTGCGTTTCCGCAACCAACTTTGCGATGAGGCCTATAAATCTATTCGACGGGATTTCTTTCGCGTGCATCGCCAGTTTGTTTTCGGCGTCGAAAAACGCACCCATTACTCATGGCATGCCATTTTATGTGGCCCGGAACAATTCGCCGATGTCGCCGCATTAGGTGGCCTGCGCTGTGATCAGAACACACCTTCCCCGGCAAAACTCAATATTGCTGGAACTGCCACCACATGATCTCTCTTGTTTCTGCCGGCAAGGTCTTGTGGGTCCTTCATGTCGTTGCCTGGTATGCGCTGCGCCGTCCATTCGATCGACGCGCGCGCAAGGTGAACCTCACGGTCGATCGGCGGAAAGGCGCCGATACGGCCAGACTTGCGGTTTCCCTCACCGGCCTCGGTATCATTCCGGCAATCTACGTTGTGACAGACCAGCCACATTTTGCATCCTACCCGGCAAGCCCTACACTTTTCCTGCTTGGTATTGCCTTCGGAATTCTCTCCTTGATCATGTTCCGTCTCACGCACAAGGCGCTGGGAAAAATGTGGTCCGTATCGCTGCAGTTGAAGCAGGACCACAAGCTGATCACCACGGGCATTTACAAATATCTCCGTCACCCGATGTATACGGCGTTCTGGCTCATGGCATTGACCCAGGCGTTGCTCCTCCCGAACTATGTCGCCGGTCTGGCTGGCATTGTTGKCTTCGGCTATCTGTTTTTCTCTCGGATAGGCCCTGAAGAAGCGATGCTGCAGGAAGCATTTGGAGAGGAATATAGCCGATACCGCGCGCGCACGTGGCGCGTCCTGCCTTACGTATACTGACACATCAAGAGAAGGTTAGTCGTGCCTCCAGCATCTCTGAAATTAATCATCGCCAGCATCGCCGCAATTTCCCTCACAGCCTGTCAGTCAGTCCCTCAATCGACCAGTGCGATTACGGTATCGGCCTACGCTCCTGAAACGCCGCAGCTCAGCTGCGCTCCGCACGGCAATCCCAATGGCTCACCGGCGAAACTGACTGCCAATCGCACAAGAATCGGTGATCCCGCCTATATCGAGTTCCGCCAGCGTTTCTCCCCCGGCATACCCAGCGGTCATCTCTATGTGGTTTTTGGGCGACTGGACGCCAAAGGCAACCCAGTGACCCGCCTTTATACCGGTCTCTTCCCGAAAGGCAGTCTTGCTGGATTGTATGCCGGCGCGCTTGTCCCGATGCCCGCGGATCTGGTGCCCAGTTACGCCGACTGCCATCTCGCGCCAAACGCGGCGTATCGCGTATCGCTGACCGAAAGCCAGTATCAGCAATTGCTGAGCAAAGTGCAGGCAGATATTGCCAACCCGCCCATGTGGCGCATGTTTGGCTACAACTGCAACAACTACGCTGCGTCACTCGGTAGCGTTGCAG
>NZ_JBFUMG010000528.1:0-3097 GCF_054049495.1 Phyllobacterium sp. P5_D12
GCACTGCTGCTTTTGACTTCGATGCGCCCGCCATAATCCGCGACGATATCGTGGCAGATGACCAGACCGAGCCCGAGGCCGCGATCCTTGGACGTATTGAAAGGTGTGAACAGAGCTTGCATGATTGCTTCAGGAATACCTGGCCCCTTGTCGGACACAATCAGCTGGACCTCGCCTTCGGTCACCCGGGCTTCCACACGGATCTTGCTGGCCGGACCGCCTTCCGTTGCCTCCACTGCATTTTGCATGAGATTGATCAGCACCTGTTCGAGACGCATACGATTGCCGTGCACCTTGATATCGGGCGGCGGTGTCTGCGTGATGATTTGACCGGCTCTCTGCCGGAACCGGGTGCCCAGGAGGAGTAGGGCGCCTTCGATCACATCGCTGACACTGATGGGACCCGCGTCGCCTGTTCCCTTGCGCGCGAAGGTGCGCAGCTCATCGGTGATGCCACCAATACGCTCTGTCAGCCCGGCAATGGCTTTCAGATTGTCCCTGGCTGAATCGATCTGGTTTCGGCCAAGAAAAGTCTTGGCATTGTCCGCATAGGAGCGAATGGCAGCGACCGGCTGATTGATCTCATGGGCAACACCGGCCGTGACTTGTCCGAGAATGGCAAGACGGTTCGCTTGCACCAAGTCCTGCTGCACCGTCTGCAGCTTGGTCTCCGTCTTCTGGCGCTCCTCGACCTGCATTACGAGTTCCGAGTGAGCAGCGCTGAGATCTGCCGTGCGCTCGGCAACACGCCGTTCGAGTTCGAGCCGCGCCGCCTCCTGCTCGCGAGCACGCCGCAGTGCCAATCCGCGGCGGCGCAGGAAAAAAGCGGTCAACCCCAGTAAAGGGGCAAGAACGATCAGCGCCAGCAACTGCGCTGTCCGCGTTGCCTCTGATACGGCGGGCGCTGCCGGGGTCAGCAGTTGCAGGTTCCAGGTCGTGGTGGGAACCGGCGTCTGTACGCGAACGAACTCGTCCGYTTTCGCCGCACCAGGCAAGCGCGCTCGGACAATATCAGGCTGGTCCTGTGGCAAGGCAGGCGTAATGTCAAGCGGTGCGAGAGGCGCGTCACCGAATTGTAAACTCTCGCGGATAGGTCCCATCTGGTCAGGAACGAGTGGGCCCTCGGTCATGAACCGCCATCCGGGCAGGCTCGTGATCAGTACAATACCGCGCTGATCAACAACCAGGGAAGGATCGCTGTTACGGCGCCAATCGGCCTCAAGGTCATCGAACTCGACCTTGACGACGATAACGCCGAGCGTTCCCGAAGGTCCATCGATGCGTCTTGAAATATAGAGACCCGGACGTTTACTGACGGTACCGAACGCATAGTGCTCGGCGCTGCCGGAGGCAACAGCGCGGGTATAGTAGGGTCTAAAGCTGTAATTGGTGCCGACGAAGCTCGTCGGTTCGCGCCAATTGCTGGAAGCCAGTGCCAACCCATCAGCGTTGAGAAGATAAATCACCGACGAGCGGGTACCGCTGATCAGGCTTTCAAGCTTGCGGTTGACCAGTTGCAACAGGCTGTCGCTGCGCGTCGTCAACGCGCTTATCACATCGCGGTCCTGCGACAGGACAAAGGGCAACGACCGCTGTTTCTCAAGGACCGTCCGCAGCAGGACAGCATTGAGCTCCGCCGCGCTCTGTGCCCGGATGTGGAGCGATTCATAGGYGCGCTTGCGGCCATAATCATTGGCGATGAAAAGTGCGCTTGCCACAAGAAGTGCAGCAAGGAGCCCATAAACAATCTTCACGAGCGGGCTTGTCATCCCCGCGTGCAGAAGGCTTTCCGAGCGCACCACCAGTCGATTTTCCATTAAAGCAGTGTGCAGATATTCGCACAAATCTCAAGAGGAGTGTGCGAATACACGCACAACTTTAGTGGTCAAGAATACCGCCATAAAATTCATATCGTTTATTTCCAATGACTTAGGCTTATCTCGCAAATTGGCATGGTGCTTGCAATGCTTCTCGCGAGGGGACGGTCTATCCGCCCTGTAACGAGAGCCCAGGAGGCTGGCAGGCTTTATTGCGCCAGACGCGGCTCGCACCATGGAGGAAGTTATGAGTCCTGTGACGATAACCGCAGCACCGCAGCCGCGCGGCAAAACACCGATTTACGCCCATCTCTATTTTCAGGTGATTGTTGCCATCACCATCGGCATTCTGCTCGGCCACTACTATCCAGATATTGGCACCAGCATGAAGCCGCTCGGCGATGCTTTCATCAAACTGGTGAAGATGATCATTGCCCCGGTCATTTTCCTGACGGTCACCACCGGCATTGCCGGCATGAGTGATCTGAAAAAGGTCGGCCGCGTTGCCGGCAAGGCGATGCTTTATTTCCTGACGTTCTCGACGCTTGCGTTGATCGTCGGTCTCATCGTCGCCAATGTCGTTCAGCCGGGCGCCGGCATGAATATCGATCCTGCATCGCTCGATCCCGCCGCCGTCGCGACCTATACACAACAGGCACATGAGCAGAGCGTCGTCGGCTTCCTGACGAACATCATCCCGACAACAATCGTTGGCGCCTTTGCTTCGGGCGATATCCTGCAGGTACTGTTCTTCTCGGTACTGTTCGGCCTMTCACTCGCCATGGTCGGCGAGAGGGCGGAACCGGTTACGAATTTCCTGCAGGTGCTTTCAGCGCCTGTCTTCAAGCTCGTCGCGATCCTGATGAAAGCCGCACCGATCGGTGCCTTCGGCGCCATGGCTTTCACTATCGGCAAATACGGCATCGGGTCGGTTGCAAATCTGATCTTCCTGATCGGCACATTCTATCTGACGTCTGTACTTTTCGTACTCGTCGTTCTTGGCGCCGTCGCCTGGTACAATGGCTTTTCGATCCTGGCACTGATCCGCTACATCAAGGAAGAACTGCTGCTGGTACTTGGAACGAGCTCATCCGAAGCCGCCCTGCCGACATTGATGGCCAAGATGGAAAAGGCGGGCTGCAAGAAGTCCGTGGTCGGCCTCGTCATTCCAACCGGCTATTCGTTCAATCTCGACGGTACGAATATCTATATGACCCTGGCTGCACTATTCATCGCGCAGGCAACGAATACGCATCTGACACTCACGGACCAGGTATTGC
>NZ_JBFUMG010000529.1:0-3088 GCF_054049495.1 Phyllobacterium sp. P5_D12
ATGTACGGTCGCGCCGGCCCAGAACTGATGAGGGCAAGAATGCTGCCCCTGAATCACAGAAATTGAGGATGAACCCCTTTAAGGGCAAAGCGACATCCGGGCAAAAGCAAAGATCCGCGACGAGGTGATCCCATAGAGGTCCCGGCCCGCGCCGAGTTACCATCACGGCTCGATAGTGCGCTGCGAGTGGTCTATCTCATCTTTAACGAAGGATATGCGGAGACCGCGGGTCCGAGCCTAACGCGGGCAGACCTGTGCACCGGGGCAATCCGGCTAGGCCGGCTGGTGGTCGAGCTCATGGGTGAACCGGAGGCCATTGGGTCTGCTTGCCCAAGGCGCGGCACACGCGTCGAGGCGGCCGGTGATCTCGTCCTGTTGGAAGATCAGGATCGCTCGCTATGGGATCGTGGGCGGATCAAAGAAGCCCCGGATCTGATCGAGCAGGCTTTGGTGCGAACAAACGTAACAGCCCCACTTGATTTTTGAACCTTACAACATTATTGTTGTAAGAATGATTCCAAAGCTTGTTTCCATATCCGGCTCGCCTTGGGATGTTTTGCCCCCGGGCGTTCATCCCGCAACGCTTCAAGAAGTCGAGTTAGCATTTGGATATAATCAACGGCGCCGGGTTTTGCTTGCAGGGTTAATCGAGGGAGCAGCCGCGTTAGCAAAGGCTGGATGTTCAACTATCTTTCTGGACGGCAGCTTCGTTACTGCTAAGCCAGTCCCGGGTGACTACGACGCGTGCTGGGACCCGGCTGGAGTTGTCGGATCGATTCTCGATCCTGTATTTGGGGATTTCAGCGATGGCAGAGCCCACCAAAAAGCTCGCTTCGGGGGTGAGTATTTCCCGTCGAGTATCGTCGAAAATGGATCTGGAAGAACATTCTTGGATTTCTTCCAAGTCGAAAAGCACACGGGTGGGAGAAAGGGCATTCTTACGATTTCGGTCATGACGGATGCAACGATCCTTCGGAGGCTAGCTCATGATATTCAGTGATCGTCAGTACGCTGTGTCCAAGGAACAGCTTAGCAAGCTGCACAACGCGGCTAACGCCGTCAAAGCAGACAGTACCAAGCTTGCTTGGCTGCAAGAGATCGAGTTCAACGCACTTGAGAGCCAGATTGCGGACATTCAGCGAGAAATGGCAGAGTACGACTTCCTTAAATCCGGCGCTGCAAGTTTTACCGAAGGCTTCGCTTTCGAAGATCTTCCGCGCGTTCTGATTCAAGCTCGCATCGCAAAAGGCCTGTCTCAAACCAATCTGGCCGCAGACTTAGGTCTCAAAGCCCAGCAAGTGCAGCGGTACGAAGCAACCAACTACATGAGCGCCAGCTTGGCGCGTTTGATGGAGGTTGCGAGCATCCTGGGCGTCCGCGTTTCACCCTCCTTTAGCTCAAGTGAAGAACGAACGCAGAGCGCAATCTATACCTGGTCGGACGTGGACGCCATTGAATGGAACAAGTTCCCGCTTCGAGAGATGGCTAAACGCGGCTGGATCGAAGGAAGGGACCTGGCAGTTTCTGCTCGCGGTTGGTTTCATCAAGTTGCGGGTCCTCAATTCGCAACGGCTCTTCACCGCAAGAAGATGCATAGTGGGAACGCGCCCAATGAGCACGCTCTTTTGGCTTGGCAAGCCCGCGTCCTTCAGAAGGCGCGGTACGACTTCGACGCGGGCTCTATTGGTGAGTTCAATTTAGATGACAGATGGCTGGGTCAGCTGGTCGCGTTGACGAGCGACAAAGACGGGCCTCGCAAGGCCAAAGATCTGCTCGGTAGACACGGAATTGGCATGATCGTTGAAAGCCATCTACCTGGGACCTACCTCGACGGTGCCGCGATGGTTGCATCCTTCGGAAATCCGGTTGTGGCCCTAACGTTACGGTTTGATCGGTTGGACAATTTTTGGTTCGTTTTGTTCCATGAGCTCGGGCACGTTTTTCTGCATCTTTACAATTCTCTCCGCTTCGACTTTTTCGATGAAGAAGATGGGAATCATGGTGATCAGTACGAAGACGATGCGGACAAATTTTCCCTAGACCATCTCGTCCCACAGGATGTGTGGCGCAAGTGTCTGTCTCGCTTTGCTATGACAGAGGAAGCTGTGCTCATCGATGCCGAAAATTTGGGAATCAGTCCAAGCATCATCGCCGGTAGAATTAGGAAGGAGAGGAAAGACTATCGCATCTTCGCCAACTTGGTCGGTTCGGGGACCGTCAAGGCCCAATTTGAGGGAATGATTGGATGAAGCTAACGTCCACAATGTACGTTCCGTCGGTGCGATGGCGGCAAGGCGAGTATCAGGCTCTCTTTCGGTTGAGTGATCAAGCAAAGTCGTTCGTTGTTCCATTCATTCTCATTCCGGAACCAGAATACGATTTCGAGGAGGCACAACCGAAGAAGACCGTTCAAGAACAGGTTCAAACATTCCCGAAACGATTTCAACAGAAATGGGGACAGAGACCCGCTTGGATTGATGTTCATGCCAACATTGCGACGACCCCCATGTTGGACGGGCGTATGCCAATGTCGTTCGTATTCGATGGTCTCCGCAATGACGGGGCATCAGCAGTGCCTGTCACCTCACTCGACGCCCCCGCCAATGTAAATGCGCTTGTGGCTGGAATTGCAGCTAAAGACAAACTTGGTGTCGCAATCCGGGTCAGGCTGGAACACGTGATGAAATCGAACTTTGATGCACGTTTGAAAACGCTAGTTACGTTACTTGGCCTTTCGTCAAACCAGGTTGACCTCATCATCGATTTGGGTGCACCCAACTTCCAGCCATATGATGATTTCGCCGACGCCCTGATTGCCGCGATGGAGAATGTCTCTGACCTAGAGATCTACCGCTCGCTTGTTGTGATCGGTTCAGGCTTTCCACAGATCCTTGCAATCAATAAGCCCGGCGGGCACTTGCCTCGACACGATTGGATTTTTTATAAAACGCTACGCTCCAAATTGCTAGGCGCCGGACGCATCCCTACTTTCGGAGATTATACAATTGTACATCCCGAATTCAGCGCACAGGACATGCGACTGCTGAAGCCTGCAGGCAAGCTCGTCTACACAGCGGGGGACACGTGG
>NZ_JBFUMG010000530.1:0-3087 GCF_054049495.1 Phyllobacterium sp. P5_D12
GGCTTGCTGGTTTTGCTCGTCGGCTTCGTCGCGTTCGCAAATGCATTTTTGAGTTCCTGGGTAGCGATCGATCGCAATGATTTGGGTGTTTCCGTGGGCCAAACCGGAAGCTGTATCCGCCCTACGATCCCGAGTTTCTGGCGAAACTATCGCGGCTATCCCGATTACGACAATGAACTGATCTCCGATTATTTCGGCATTTATGCTGCCTATGCGTCGAATGTTTATCAACCGATCCCGCGCGAGCGCTTCAAACTGCAGCCCGACTATTTCGGCTGGGCTCCGCAAGGTGGACCGATCGTAAGGCCAGGTGGCTTCGACGCCGAAGTGTACTATCGTCGCGCCGCTGACCGCCTGTCGGTGATGATGGTGTTCCGGGGCAAAGACAATTCCACAAGTCTCAACGATCTCATCAGCGAAAACACCTACTTTACCCAGATGATCAATCCCTGGGACCAATATCGCACCGCGCGCAAGGAGTTCGCCAAAGTTCGCAGGGAAGCCCAGCAGAACGCGGCCGGTCTTCCGGTTGAATACATAATGGTGGGACATGGGCTTGGGGGCGGGCTCGCGCGTCACATGGCAGCCGCGTTTCCATGTACCGCCGCTATCGTCTTCAATTCGACCTTCATATCTAACAACCGCCGTCTGGCGGAGCCGTATGATGGCCAGGTCGTTGATCTTTTTTCCGACAATAGCCTTCCGTCGAGATTGGCAATCCTGTCCAACCCGCGCGCATTCTTCCGGATTTCGCGCGTTCACCAATGGTATCGCGTGCGAAATGCAGGAGACTTCGCCGGGCCGCAAGGCATGCAAAGGGCCGCCGTTGCCATGGCCCGGATCCCGGTTATGTGCCTGCTTCGCGCTGATTGCGAATTGAACAAGACCACGAGCGGCGATGCGCAGGAGGCAAATCCACAAACCAACCGGACGGCTGCGGACATGTCGATGCTCTATTGCCTCGCGGGTCCGAACTCGGAAGGCTCCAAGAGCGATCTGTGCAAATAGAGCCTATTTCTTGCGGCGAATAACTGAAATCCAGGCAAAGCCGCGGTAGAGCCGCCGCGCTTCGCTTGTACATCTGGTTTGCGCAGCGATCTTGTCAGCTACATCGAACAGGTTGTTGCGCGGTGTGACGTGATACCATTCCAGCCATTTATACAGGGCAGTCCTGGTAAAGCCGGGCAGGTTCTTTAGGTCACCAAAATCCACGATATGCAAGGCGCCGCCAGGCGTCAGATGGCTCACAGCCTCGCGGATCACCTCTTGCCATTGCGGAATCATCGAAACCGCATAGGAGATGAATATCCGGTCGAATTCACGCCGTCCGAAAAGCGCCTCCGGGTCAAAATCCGCAGCATCGGCGTAAGCGAGGTGCGCGCGTTCATCCAATCCGGCTGCAGCTATTTTCTTGGTCGCGGTCGCGAGCATTTCATTCGAGATATCAATGCCGTAGAGCGAAGTGTTGGGATAGGCTTCGCCGGCCAGCACAAGATTCCGGCCGGTACCGCAACCAATTTCAAGAATGCTGCCGTTCCCAGGGGGATTGAGGCCTGCGATCATGGGGTCGCGTCCAAGAAGGTAATATTTGCGGGTGGCATCATAGAAATGACGCTGATGCCGGTAAACCCGATCCATCAGCGGACCATGTTCAATCTTGGCAAGCATCAAACTAATCCTTCAGCGTGTAGAGGTGGAAACCGCCGTAGATCGACGAGCGATCGCGGGCGTGAAGGGCAAGCGACTGTTCATCCCGATGAGACCAGCGTTCGAGCAGAGCATCGTCGATACGGCCCGGCAGGATGGTCGGCTCGGCGGCGGTCCGGAATATGACGCGAGCGCCTGGTGCGGCGGTGCGGGTAATTTCGTGCCAGAGTTCGTTGAGCTGGGTGTCGTTCATCCAATCCTGTGCATCGAGGAGGATGAAGCGGTCGACGGATGCGACGGCCTTTGCTGCGAGAAATTCTGTCAGGGACGCATTTACAACGCTCATCCGACCTGCGCGATCGCGCACGGTGGCAAAGTTGTTGCGAGAGAGATACGGAGGCAGCGGGCCCGTTTCAGCGTTGTCGCTATAACCACGGCCGAAGGCCTGCCAGGCGAAATAGTTTTCCGAAAGGGGGAAGCCACAAGCGAGCTTTTCAAGACGGCCGCGCAGGACCTGTGCCATATTGCCATTGCCGGCGGTAGCCAGCGCATCATATTGCTGCGGTGGAATACCAAGGCCGAAGAGTGACGATTTTCGCTTCGTCGCCCAGCGGATCATGCGCTTGTCAAAGAGCGGGGCCAGGGCGCTGTCGAAATAGGCGCGCTGTTCCTCCATGGTCGAGGATTTCAGAATATCGCGCGGATCGATGCCGTAAAGTTTTGCCACGCGGTGGCCCATTCCGATGAACAGACCGAGTAAGCCGTGGCGATAGAGATCGCGTGAGAAGATCGTGATACGCCGGCGCCCCGACAACATGCGTTTTTCCCAATAGGCGCGGCTCGTGGAATCCAGATGGTGGYGAATAAAGCGTTCATAGGCAGCAAGGTTGGCCTTGTCATCGGCCGTGCCGTAGAAGCGATAGAACGCATCGTAGTTGGGCAGGTTTGCCACCGCCGCGAGCTTCAGGCGGTTGAAAGCGACGTGGGCAGTATTCAAATCCACGGCCTCGACGCTGGCAGGGTCAGCAGTCAGGTAGGACATGGCATTGCAGCCGCCCGATGCGATTGTAACGATGCGATGCCCAGGGCGGATCTGCAGCGCCTCCATGTCGACTTCGGGATCTTCCCAGATTTGTGGATAGACCAGTCCCTTGAAGACATGAGCGAAAAGCCGCTCGGACATCCCCGCCCGCGATAGAAACCTGTTCTGGCGGACCGCCTTGTTCAGCTTCTCACTGCGGGGGAGAGGGGCATTTGTGGATTGTCGAGCAAACGGCATCTAATCGAATCCCCTTTGTTGGAAATTCCTGCTCGCCTAACATTTCGATGTAACAGACGGGTGACGGTGCCGGTGCAACGAATTATCAAATTGATTCAACTTATAGCGGCAACCCATTGGGGTTTGCTCGTTCGCGCAATGTGACACTGTTGCCGCATAAG
>NZ_JBFUMG010000531.1:0-3060 GCF_054049495.1 Phyllobacterium sp. P5_D12
GTCGTCGGGCATCGTCGTGGTGTCGTCGTCGGGCGCAGTGACACCCGCACCGTCTGTTGCTGGATCGACGACGGGATCCGGGCCCTTTACCGGATTCCCGTTGACGCTCACCGACCCGTCGGATTTCTGGTCGACGATCCACTGTATGTGCCCGTTTGGCAGCAGCGTGCCGAAATCCTTGGCGAGTTTGGCGAACACGATGTAATTCTTGATCTCAGGCTCCTGTTCGGAGGCCGTCGTCAACCGAGCAATAACCGCATCGAAATTGCTCATCTCCCAGGTGGTGTGGCTCTCCGGTTTCAGAGCAGTGAACGAAACCTCGCCTTCAACCGAAAGCTCGGTATCAGCTGTTCGGACAAAGCTCCTGTCAATCACCATCTTCGGGGGATTGGCCATGAATGCGGCAGCTGTGTTTGCTTCAAATTCGTCGGAAAACGGCTTTGCACGGCTCAAATCCATGTCGGTGACTGCTGCCCGGACAACCGTGTCGAGATCAAGACCTTCCGTACCAAACACGAATTCCACATCAGTCGGCAAAAACGGCACGCTCCACGCAGGTATCGGCAACGCAGGATATCTCAGACCGTTGGTCCGCAGCGCATAGTGATAGCCGCCGCTCTTGCTGATGCCATCGAAGTCGATTTGTTGAGACATGGTCTTGGCGGCAAATGGTCCAATAGGAGTCTCGACGTTGAGATCGGAAAACTGATATGCCCCCGAAAGCTTGTCCCAAAATGGCAGAGCCGCGAGTAATTTTGCCTTCAGATCAGCCTGCTCCTGATCCCGCAGCGTTGTCTCGTCTACATGCGCGATGAAAAATTTCCAGAGCTCCAGAAACTCCAGGTTGCGAAAGCCCTTGCCTTCCGCATTGGCGCCGATCTGGCCGCCGCTCAGAACGATCTTCATCGGCTGCGCGGCAGTCGCGACATCATCTAAAGGCGGCGATTTGACAGTCACAGTCTCCAGAAAATTTGTCGCGGAATGGTTGCTGCTGAAATTAACACCGCCGGATGGCGCAGCCATGCCAAGCACTTCACCCTTGGCCGAATTGACACTCGCTTCGACGTCCTGGGTAGGACTTGTCGTGTTCATTTTCACGGCGCCATAGGAAAACGATGCCTTGGAGAAAGCGCCGATTTTGGGATCGAACGTTCCGTTGATATTCGCATTGTCAACGGACCACTGAACCGCCTCTCGCCCCTCCGGGGTTGTTACCTCGACTGAGCCACCGGGAATCGCAGTCGATGAGACATTCCAGGACCCGTCGGCAACTGGCTTTATCAGCAGGCTGTATTCACCGAAATCGCCCTTGAAATAATCCTGCTTGGGAAGTGTTTCGATCAACTTCGCTGTGCTGAAGGTAATGCGGTAACTGTCTCCATCGAGGACAACCGAGACGATATTCTTCTCGATCGCTTTCTTCCCAAGATAGTTGGACAGGAGTTCGGTAAGCGCTTTTGCGCCGGAGACATCGACAGCCTGTGCATGCACCGGCGTCGTGGCAACCAGCAAACACGAGATCAGAAACAGTTTACGCACTTGCGCTCCAAGGATTGTGAATTGACGAACGTGCTGTAGCACTATGCGTCACACCGTAAAATGCTCATTCGCAGTCGCAACGATAACTTCGCTCGTACCGCCTTCCATACCGGCGACGAACTTATCCGCCGTCTGATCGATGATCGGAAATGACCCGTAATGGCAAGGTATGACTTTGTTGAATTTGAAATAGCGCCGGCTCGCGAGCGCAGCAACTGCACCACCCATGGTGAAGCGGTCACCGATTGGAACGATACCGATTTCCGGCTGATGCAATTCATTAATCAGCGCCATATCGGAGAAGATGTCCGTATCGCCCATGTGATAAAGTGTCGGTTCATCGTCGAAATGCAGCACAACGCCGTTGGCGGAGCCCAACGAATGGGAAACGCCGTCCTCGGTCATTTGTGCGGAAGAATGCAACGCGCTGACATAGGTTACCGTGAAACCGTCATAGGTAACCGTGCCGCCTGTATTGGTCGGATCAACGCGATTGACACCGCGCGAGCCGAGCCACGTTACCAGATCGGCATTACCGGTCACCAGCGCGCCTGTCTCCTTCGACAGATCAATCGTGTCGCCCACATGATCGCCGTGGCCGTGGGTCAGGATGATGTGTTTGACGCCCCTCGCGGCTTCCTTCACGTCCACGCCCTTGGCGCTCGGGTTCCCGGTCAGGAACGGATCGATAAGAATGGTATTTTTTGCTGTTTCAATCCGAAAGGCCGAATGGCCAAGCCAGGTAATCTTCATATCCATCTTCCTTCAACTGCAAGTGAACCCTCGCCATAGGCTTCTATTGCCGGTATGTGACAATAAAGCGATCCATGAAAGTGCGGAACCTATCAAATTGACGGTACTGACAATTGAACAGCTCGAAGAGCACGTCGCGGATGGCAAGACGGTAGCCGGCCTTGACCTTGGTACAAAGACGATCGGCATTGCCATTTCCGATCGCGGATTTTCTTTCGCCAATCCGCGTCCCGTGCTGAGGCGCAGCAAATTCACCCACGACGCACAGGATCTGTTGAAGGCCTTGAGTGCTGACAATGTCGGCGCAATCGTCATCGGACTGCCGGTGAATATGGACGGCAGCGAAGGTCCGCGGGTGCAAGCCACCCGCGCTTTTGTCCGGAATATGGAAAAGCTGACCGAGCTTCCATTCGTTTATTGGGACGAGCGCCTGTCGACCGTTGCGGCGGAGCGCGCCTTGATCGGAATGGATGTTTCGAGACAGAAGCGCGCCGAGCGTATCGATTCAGCGGCAGCCGCCTTCATCCTGCAAGGCGCTTTGGACCGTCTGCAAACTCTGCGTCAGGAAGCCGATGTGGACGGCAATTCCTCGACATAGGTTGCTGCGGTTGCTGCTCGTGCAGCACGCCAGGCCTGCACCCAGGCAATGATCTGGCGACGGCGGCGGAACGCTATCAGACACAGAACGAGGCCGGTATCGACGATGCAGGCACGTGCAACCAGTGGTGGAATCGTTTCCGGCGGAATGCCCAGGATGTTTCCGTAGAT
>NZ_JBFUMG010000532.1:0-3054 GCF_054049495.1 Phyllobacterium sp. P5_D12
GAGTGAAGACGGGTACAAGCCCCGCAGCCTTTTGCTCGATATCTACAAAGCCGAGCTTCGAGTTGTCATAGACCACAAGTTTAATCGGAAGCTTTTCCTGTACCGTCGTGAGAAGATCGCCCATCAGCATTGTCAGACCGCCGTCGCCGCAAAGGGCAATCACCTGGCGGCCGGGTTGGGCCTTCTGAAGCCCCAGTGCCGTAGGCATCCCGCCCGCCATTGTTCCGTGGAGCATGCTCGCGAAGGTCCGGCGCTTGCCGTCCGTCTCAATATGCCGCATCATCCAAACTGCTGCTGTTCCATCGTCAGCGGCGAACAGGGCGTCTTCCGCGGCCAATTTGTTGATTATCTTGGTAAGATATGTGCCCGATATCTTCTCGTTCTTTGACGGAGTTTCGGCATCTGCCGCCTTCTTGTCCTCTTGGTAGCGGTTGATGAACTCACGCATGAAGGTTTCATCACGGTGTTGTTCAAGACGGGGAAGCAGCGCCTCGAGTGTAGCTTTGATCGTTCCGACGACTCCAATGGTGACCGGATGTCTGCGGCCGATATGGGTCGGATCAATGTCGATCTGGATGATCTTGGCTTTGTCAGGGTAGAATTGCCTCCAGGCAAAGTCGGCTCCCAAGAGGAGAAGAACATCACAGTGAAGCACTGCCTTGTAACCAGCGGCTCCGCCGATCATGCCCGTCATTCCAACGTTGTACGGGTTGTCATGAGACACGAAGTCCTTGCCGCGAGAGGTGTGGGCCATGGGTGCTTTCAACCTAGCGGCCATCGATACAATAGCGTCATGTGCGCCTTCGCATCCAGAACCAGCGTATATCGCAATGTTGGTACTTGAGTTCAGTATGGTCGCGATCTCATCGAGATCGTCCTCGCTTGGGCGAATAACCGGCACCCTTGCGTGGACACTGTAGGGGGGCTCATCATGTACCGGTGCGTCGGCTATGTCCGCCGGCACCACAAGTACAGCCACACCGCGGCGCGTTAGAGCGGCCTGGCAGGCGGCGACGATCTTACGACGGGCCTGTTCCGGGGTCGTAATCATGTCGCAGAATACGCTGCAGCCCTTGTACACTTCAACCAGATCGACCTCCTGTATCGACTGAAATCCGAGGTCACTTCTGAAAATCTGCGTCGCGATCAAGATGACGGGCGCACGATTACGGTTGGCTTCGTAAAGACCATTGATGAAGTGCAGACTACCCGGGCCGCATGTTCCCGCGCACGCAGTCAACCTGCCCATCAACGACGCCTCGGCCGCAGCGGCGAAAGCGCCAGCCTCTTCATGGCGCATGTGCACCCAGTTGATATCGCTTTTGTCGATCGACTGAGCGATCTGGTTCATTGTGTCGCCAACAATCCCATAGCATGTCTTGACTCCCGCGTTTTGCAGGGTCTCGACAAGCATCTCCGCGACTTTCTTGCTCATTGGGTATTCCTCTTGTTAGTGATCAGCTAAAAATTCAAGTTTTTGCACCATCGTCCGGACGCAGGGGTTCGCTTCCCAAACGCAAGTTCCGATGAACTCCTGGTCTCGTGTGCTCGCTATGAAGTCAGGTCGTCAGGCCGCAGATATCGATAGACGCATCGTTCGAACTGCTCGTACCGTTTCATCAGACCCGGTTCGCAAAACGGAAGCGACTGGCTCATGAATACCGCTGCGACATTCGATGTCCGATCTATCCAGTAATGCGAATTCAGAACGCCAGCCCACCCGACTGACCCGGCACCTCTCATTCCCGGGATATCATCTTCGTTGCGTAGAAAACCAAAGGTGTGTGTATGGCGGGTACCAGGGAAGGGATCGACATCTGCGGTAACTGGAGCGCACGACACCATCCTTGAGAATGAAAGGCCGTTCATCTGGTCAGTAAACATCTCATCTATGGACGCCGATGACAGGATGCGATTGCCATCTAGCTCGCCGCCGTTTAGGAATAGCCTCAAGAATCTCAGATAGTCCGGCGCTGTGCTGTATAGCGCAGTGCCCATGCCGTAGAATTCCGGATGAGAGGGCGGATCCATCAGGACCTCGGCAAACTCACCGTCCGCCGACCTGCCTGAGACAGCGCAAAGATTGGTCCGCGCTACATCATCCACCTCGAAATAGGTATTGCGGAGGCCGAGGGGCTCGAAAATTTCCTCAGTACAGAACTTGTCAATTCTGCGACCGTCCACTGCTTCCACAACGAGGCCCAACCAATCGATGCTCGGGCCATAGCCCCATCGGGTGCCAGGCTCGGACATCATCGGATAGCACATCGATTGGAGAGTTCCATTGATGATGCTGGGATGGCCTGTCCTTTCGATATATTCAGCCACATTCGGATTCCAGAATTCGTATTCCAGCCCCGATGTATGCGTAGCGAGGTGTCGTACTGTTGCCTGTGCCTTGGGGGGTCGTAGGATCGCTTTTCCGTCCTGATATCCATCCAGAACACCAATTTGAGAGAACTGAGAAACGATGTCGGCGACTGGTGTGTCTGGGCCTAGCAGGCCCCTCTCGATCAACATCATGATAGCTACGGCGCAGTAGGGCTTCGACATCGAAAAGATTCTGAATACCGTATTTTCGTCTGCGCGCAGTCCCGGAGCAGCATCGCCCGAGGCTCCTGAGAATCTAACTCCGTCGCTATCACAGACCATCGCGACGAGAAATGGAGCGTCCCCCATGGCTACGCTGAAGTCGACAATCCGCTGGAGCTCCAAGGATCCCGTCGATGGGAGGCTCCCATGCGGTTGCAATATGGTTAGCTCGTTGAGCCCGTTGGCTTCGAAAGCTTCTTCGAGCGACAACATGTCCGTGTCTCCATAACCGAGTTTCCGCGGTCTCGCCCTACTTGACGAAACCGCTAGTGACTGCTCGACAGTAGGTGAATATTTCGACCTCAAGTGAGTCGTGATATGTTAATTATTGCAAATCGCCGCTGAGGAGGCTCTGGATCGTAATGAACTCCGACGAACGTGGCATCGCACATTTCGGCCCGTTTACCCTCAATGTCGCTGAGCGGAGCCTGACTAGGAATGGGTCGATCATCCCGTTGGGCG
>NZ_JBFUMG010000533.1:0-3040 GCF_054049495.1 Phyllobacterium sp. P5_D12
CTTGTCCACATCCTCGGCAACGCCGTAGCGCTCTCCGACGAGTTTCATGTCCGGATAGTTCTTCTTGATATATTCGTTGGCAGCATCAGCCCACGCATTGTGCAGCGGAACAGTCAGCGATCCAACGAAAACGGCATATTCGCCCCTGCCGCCCATTTTTTCCGCCAGAAGCTTGGCGTGCGCTTCACCGAAACCGGTCGCAGAGGCGAGTTCGAAATCCCAATCAGCGCCCTTTTGGCTCGGCGACTCGTGGGTGATGACGATGATGCCCTTTTCCTTGGCTTTGCTGAGCACCGGTTCAAGAACCTTGGCATCGTTCGGCACAACGCCGATGACCTTCACGCCTTGCGCAATCAGATCCTCGATGGCGCGAACCTGGAGCGCTGGATCGGCACTTGTCGGCCCAACCATGAAGGCGTCGACGCCGAGCTTTTTGCCCTGTTCCTTGATGCCTGCATCCATGGCGTTGAACCATGGAATACCGCCGATCTTGACGACGATACCAACCTTGCCGCTGTCGGCGGCAAGGGCCGTGAAGGCGCCTGCCAAAGATAGCGATGCCGCAACGGCGGCGATTACAAATCTTTTCATTGTTTCCTCCTCCATGTGCTCCCCACGGGAGCTTAACATCCAATCGGGCGGCGGTCATTGGCAGAACCGGAACGGCCCTGGAAAACCCGCGCTCGATCACCGCCTCCTCACGCTGCGATGTCTGCACCACCGATGTTGCATTTTTGCACAATCGATGGTGCAATGAATATCATTTAGTTTGCCACTTTCGTCAAGCGGTGTTTGGCGGTAGGAGAAATCATGGAACATCAGCCGAAGAAAAAGGCGACGATCTACGACCTTTCGGTGCTTTCCGGAAGTTCGCCATCGACGGTCAGCGCGGTTCTCAACGGCACCTGGCGCAAGCGCCGGATCAAGGAAAGTACGGCTGAGCTGATACGCGATCTGGCCGATCAGCATCAGTACACCGCTAACCTGCAAGCACGGGGATTGCGGAGTTCGAGGTCTGGCCTTGTCGGCCTTCTACTGCCTGTTCATGACAACCGCTATTTTTCATCGATGGCACAGTCGTTCGAGGCGCATGTTCGCAGCCGCGGACAGTGTCCCATCGTCGTCAGTGCCTGCCGTGATCCGGAGGAGGAAAGACGAACAGTGGAAACGCTGATTTCCTATTCGGTCGACGAGCTGATCGTGGCGGGCGCTACAGATCCCGACGGTGTTCATGCCGTTTGCATCGGGTCCGGCCTCAAACACGTCAATATCGATCTGCCAGGCAGCAAGGCGCCCTCCGTAATCAGCGATAATTATCAGGGTGCACGCATGCTGACGGAGGCGATAATTCGCCATTTCAGCGATGATCTGAAACTTGGCCCCGACGAACTCTATCTATTTGGCGGGCGCGACGATCACGCGAGCCGCGAACGTATTCGCGGATTTCGCGCCATCAAACGCGAGCTGATGCAGGGCGATTCAGACAAGTGCATAGAACCGACCGGCTACTCCCCCAACATGGCGCAGATTGCTTTCGAACGCTTCTACGAGCGGGAAGGGAAGCTGCCGCGAGGATTGTTCATCAATTCGTCCATCAATTTCGAAGGCCTTCTGCGTTTCATGGCGCAGCATCCGAATGAAGCTTTTATGGATATCGTGGTTGGCTGCTATGACTACGATCCATTCGGATCGTTTCTGCCGTTCCCGGTTATCATGATCCGTCAGGATATCGAAGGGATGATCACGAAGGCGTTCGAGATCATGGCGGAGAGCCGGCCGTCAGTGCAGACTTACCTCATTCAGCCGGAACTTGTGCCGCCGCGGACCGCGCTCAAGGGACCGCTCGATGCTATCAAGGATATAGCTTAGGTGCTTCGTTGATTGAAACGACGATAATAATTCAGAATGTTTGAAGACTGGTCGGAATTCCCTTGTTTCGGTTAAGCTGGTGGTAAAGCACTTTAAAAAGTCCGGATGCCGATGATCGTGATGATCATGTCGAGCGTTTGGTTTACGGTGTTTGGACGCCGCCGATAATCATCATGCCTCATCCCGTTAAACTCACTAATCGCGAGCCGTACTTTGCGTCAGGGTCAACATCAATCAACCGCGCACAAAAGAGAGAAGCGCGCCAAAATTCCCGGCATCGGCATTTCGTAGAGCCAGGAGGTAGCTACCCCGACGCTCATTATCGGCCTGTAGATCAAAGCCATTCGCCCATTCAATGGGAACGTGATCGAAGTAGTCTTCCAGAAATACATCCGCGGCAATGCGCGTATGCCGTCCGTTGCCATTTGGAAATGGATGAATTTGCACCAAACGGTGATGGAAACGTGCTGCCGCCTCCAACGGAGGAAAGACACTATGATCGGCCCAGGAACGGGCATTATCAAGGTGCATTTGGACTTGCACTGGGATTTGAAGCGGATCAATGCCAATAGTCTTTTCGGTTAGTCGATAAGTGCCGGCCCAATTCCAAACATCCCCAAATAATCGGATATGCAAGGTTCGGATGAAACTATCTGTAAGAATATCGCCGCCCCGCCTCCTCCCCAGCCATAACAAACCTTGCTCAATGTTGGCCTGTTCTAACTCATCGAGTTCGCCGCGCGTTGTAACGTGCTTGAATTTAAGGCCGTTGATTTCATCCGGATCAAGCGGCGTTGCGCCGTCTGGTTCTCGAAACACTAACGGCTTTCCCAGAAGTCAGTAGGCATACGGCGGATAAGGTCGTCGGCGAGTTGGTCTATCTCGGTTTGGGTACCCTCTGGTGGTAGGGATTGCAATTCTAGAGCCATATGGGAACTTGCTCGCCTTACCAATCCTTCCGCTCTTCGTAGTGCCTGCGCCCGGATGACGTCTTCCACCTTTCCATTGGGGACAATGGCATAGACAAATTTTCCTCCAAGCGCTCGTGCCATTTTCTCCATTTGATTAAGAGTAATAGCGCCATCACGTTCGTTTCGTTCGGCTTGATAAACGGCGGCTCTAGTGATTCCTGCTCTTTTACCAAGCTGTGGACCGCTCATGGACAATGCCT
>NZ_JBFUMG010000534.1:0-3036 GCF_054049495.1 Phyllobacterium sp. P5_D12
GTATTCAAGTGGCGGCTCGCTCAGGTAGCGGCGCGTCGTTGGCGATCCGGCTGTTGACGCAAGCTTGC
Organism: Phyllobacterium sp. P5_D12; assembly: GCF_054049495.1. Lineage (NCBI taxonomy): Bacteria > Pseudomonadati > Pseudomonadota > Alphaproteobacteria > Hyphomicrobiales > Phyllobacteriaceae > Phyllobacterium > Phyllobacterium sp. P5_D12. The sequence continues at coordinate 69 of NZ_JBFUMG010000534.1, forward strand.
GAGCGCGAAAATCTGCGGCCGCACTGCTTTTCGATCCTTGATTGGCGGGAGATTTGTCGTTGAAGAACCCATATTCCGGCTTGCCAGAAGATCGCTGGGCAAGAGGCATGTCGTTCTCAACTTCAGGCGTAAAGTTCGGATTGTTCTGGTTGGCAGTCGCTGTGTCGCGTATGCGCTTGCGCCGCGCCTCGGGCGATTCCGGCCAGTTTGCGCTGTCGGTTGTCACGACATCATTCTGCGGTGCTGGCAGTTGTGCTACCCTGCCCTCGGCTGGGCGGACCAGTTCAGGACGCGGGTTGTAAGCGATCTGGTTTTTCTTCTTGGATGAACCGAAGGAGGCCATGTTCGATACGTCGTCAAGGAGCTGGCTGCCAGCAGTCTTGTCCGTACCATAGGTGGGCGACGACATGCAGCCGCCAAGGGCCAGTGACGCGACCAGTGCACCAAAAACCGTAATGCGTCCGTTCAAATCCATACTCGCTATTTCCAACCCATGTCTGGGCAGTTCTGACTGCCGATCAATTGTGCTTGATCTATGCCCTGCCTCTAAAATCAGGCAACTCAATGGCAAGCCTTTTACATGAGGCCAATTAGATTAAGCAAGTCTGTGCATGTTTTTACAGAGGAATATGCGGATCACTTTATCCAGCAATCCGCATTTCTTCTCTAAACAGCTAGCTTTCCAAGTTTTTCCAGCTCGTGGAGAGCCTCGGCATCACGGGCTGAAACATCAGGAAATGCCGGGTCCAAGCCGACATCGTGCGTATATCGCCACGAACGAGCACATTTCATGCCCGTCGCCCGTTGAGATATAACTGCAACGCCCTTTACATCATCGGAGACAAACGCATCCGCAGGCGCTTTTTCGCTTTTTATCGTGATGTCGCTGGTGATGCAGATCTCCGCCATATCCAGACCTTTCACCGCGGCAAGCAATTCCGGATCGGTAATGTAGACCACAGGCGCCGCCTCCAAGGACGAGCCGATGGTTTTCTTTGCCCTCTCCAGTTCGAGCGCACCAGTTACGACACGGCGGACATCTTTCACCTTGCGCCATTTGGCGGCGAGTTCGTCGTTCTTCCATTCCTTTGGCGCTTCGCGGAACTGCTCCAGATGTACCGATACTGCGTCCTTGTGGAGGTCCAGCCAAGCTTCCTCCATCGTGAACGGCAGCATCGGGGCCAGCCATGTGACGATGCGGTCAAAGAGATAGCGCACGACTTGAAGCGAGGCTTTGCGTCTGATGCTCGACGGCGTATCGCAATAGAGCGAGTCCTTGCGGATATCGAAATAGAAGGCCGAGAGTTCGACATTCATGAAGTCGACCAGCGCGCGGGTGATACGTTTGAACTCGAAAGCGTCATAGCCCGTGCGTACAACTTCATCGAGTTCCGCAAGCCGATGCAGCATCAGCTTCTCGAGCTCTGGCATGTCGTCATAGGCGATCTCGTCGCCCTCATCATGAGCAAGCGTGCCAAGCATCCAGCGGATCGTGTTGCGCAATTTGCGATAGGCGTCGATGTTGGTCTGGATGATGTTCTTGCCGAGACGCTGATCTTCCCAATAATCAGTCGTCATGACCCAAAGACGCAGGATATCCGCACCGGAATCCTTGATGACGTCCTGCGGCGTCACCGTATTGCCGAGCGATTTCGACATCTTTCGCCCCTCCTCATCCATGGTGAACCCATGAGTGACAAGGGTGTCGTAAGGCGCGCGACCACGCGTACCGCAGCTTTCCAGCAGCGAGGAATGGAACCAGCCGCGATGCTGGTCCGAACCTTCGAGATAGACATCGGCAGGCCATTTCAGGTCCGGCCGGTCCTCCAGCGTGAAGACATGGGTTGAGCCGGAATCGAACCAGACATCGAGAATATCGCGGACCTGCGTCCATGGCTCATTGGCCTTTTCAGCAAGGAACCGCTCGCGCGCACCTTCAGCGAACCAGGCATCGGCTCCTTCCTGCTCGAATGCTTCGAGGATGCGAGCGTTGACGCCGTCGTCCTTTAGGACATTGCCGTTTTCGTCGGCAAAGACGCAGATCGGCACACCCCAGGCGCGCTGGCGCGACAACACCCAGTCAGGGCGATCCTCGATCATCGCACGCAAACGGTTCTGGCCACCGGCAGGAACGAAACGTGTTTCGTCGATCGCGGCAAGTGCGCGCGAACGCAGCGTCGTCTGATCGCCGAGGTCCTTGTCCATATAGACGAACCATTGCGGTGTATTGCGGAAGATCACCGGCTTCTTCGAGCGCCAGGAATGCGGATAGGAATGCTTCAGGCGGCCACGCGCGAACAATGCGTCGCGGGCAATGAGTTCTTCGATAACGACCTTATTAGCGTCGCCCTTCTTGCCATTGTCATCTATAACGCGCGCGGCACCGCCTTCACGGTCGGGGCCGAAGCCCGGCGCGTCCTTTGTATAATAGCCGGCATCATCGACAGTGAACGGGATTGCCGAAGAAATGCCGCGAGCTTCAAGATCGCTGCGCGCATCCGTCCATGCATCGAAATCCTCGCGGCCATGACTGGGAGAGGTATGCACGAAACCTGTGCCGGCATCGTCGGTGACATGATCGCCGGGCAGCATGGGCACGGGAAATTCATATCCGCCGCCAAGGCCTTTCAAGGGATGAGCAAGCGTGATCGCTGCAAGTTCATCAGCCGAAACCGTCCTGATGTGCTTAAAGGTCAGCTTGGCTTTCGTTGCCGATTCTTCGGCAAGGGCATCGGCAAAGATCAGCTTTTCACCCGGACGGGGACCGAAATCGTTCTCCGCAGACTCAACCTCGTACAGCCCATACGCAACGCGCGGCGAATAGCTCACTGCTCGGTTGCYGGGGATTGTCCAAGGTGTCGTGGTCCAGATGACGACATGCGCGTCTTTKAGTTCTGATTGAATCGGTGTGTCCGCGCCAAGCATCTTCGGACGAGCAACTGCACCTGCCTGAGGATCAATTTCCAGT
>NZ_JBFUMG010000535.1:0-3018 GCF_054049495.1 Phyllobacterium sp. P5_D12
TCTGGCGGCAACAGTCGATGAACTGTGCCAAAAATTCGGCGTCTGGAACACCGCTAATGCGTTGATTCTGGCTATCTGGCGGCGCCATCAAATGAAGAACCACATCTCCCACCTGTCAAATCACATGCTTCGCGATATCGGCCTTCGGGATAGCGCGGAAGCGCCCAGTTTTCCCCTTTGGGTTATCCTTACGCGGCCTTAGTGAGCGGCGTGGTTGAGGAGGAGGGAGTGAGAGGGGCGACAGTGACGCGCCCTTCGCTCCGTTTTCGGATTGCCTCATTCAATATCGGTGGGCAAGACGCACAATCGCAGCTTATGCGAAACGGTGTCATCGCCTTCGACTAGCATGGTTACTCGAGCGCTCCTTGGAAARGGCGACCACAAACATGGCAGATGAATGGATTTCACGGCTGAAGGGCACGCCGACCTGATCGAGAAACTTGTCCAGGAAGTTCCCAAGGCACTCGCCCGTCCAAGCCTCACCCTGGAGCAAGCGGAGCGACTGCACGCCGTCATCGGAAAAGGTGCTCGCGACTTCGAGGAGCTTCTGCAGCTCATGGATCAAACGGATGTCGATGAACAATATCGCGAAACTGCGGAAAACCTAGCCCGGACCTGAAACGTCTGAGTGATGAGGCTAAAGATAAAGTTCGATCGATAATCGTGTCCAACCGGACTTCCGACCATGAGGATGGGGCGTCGCCTGAACTCAACGACAATGATGACGGAGACTGGGCAGATATCGACCATCGGGACCAAACATAGGTCATGAAACGGTGATCAAAAATAGCGTCCATACACGTCTGGCAATGTTCTCGATCAGTGCTTTCAAAATCGCACAAGGTATCCACTGGAACCGCAACCCCTCATGCTAAGTTTTGGAGAATTGATCGTTGGAATCTATTCAAGGCCTTCATGATGGCTCCTTCCGGCAGACCCCTAGCGGACAGGGCTGTACGCTCCTTTTGCAGTCCGGAAGCGCGGATGAGGTCAGCGCGTGCTCGGCGAACTCCAACAACGCAGCGGTATTGCACCGAACAGACATCTCATAAGCGCCTGGAGCCAACGCCGTAGGGCACCGAACGCTTACGATCCAAGCCCCTTATGTGCGTATCAATCTAACAGAATTTAACAGTTGCCTTAAACTGTAGGGGTTCAGCTCGCCGCGGATGCGTGCGCATGTTTCGGATTTCTGGAGCTCGCATTCGTCTGGGCTGTTCATCTTGACCTTAGAAATATCGTCGACGGCATTTTGCTGATTATTCCAGCCGAGGATCCAGTCTCCTTCAAAGTTTTCTTCCGCGGCAAAGGCATGTCGCGCCCGCTCTTTGTAAGCATCAATTTGTTTTGGGTCGTGTTGGCAAATATCGGTGGCGATACGCGCCGTACCGCCCGCCACCTGCGCCCCTAATATAGCCGTCTGCTTTGACTGGTCGGATTGTGCGTGAGCCGAGATCGTCGAGCACGCCAAGAGTGAGAAGCCTGGCGAATGTCATACGTGCCGTTCCCTTCAAGTCATCGTGACATAGCGCGAGAGCGTGCGGGATTATTCTATGGCATCTTTAGGTACCATCTTGAGACGAAATACCATGACGGCTCGACAAACGAATACCGTCGTTCGCTTTGCCGCGGTTCACTTGCACACCGCTATCTGGATTTCGTCGCCGCGGCCGTGAAGAGCTCACCGAGTTCCATCGGGAATGGAAACACGATCGTTGAATTCTTCTCATTGGCGATCACATTCAGCGTGCTGAGATAACGCAGTTGCATGGCTTCAGGCCGTTGCCCCAGGATATGGGCGGCCTCTAGCAATTTCTGAGCAGCTTGCTGCTCGCCCTCGGCGTTGATGACTTTGGCTCGCCGTTCGCGTTCGGCCTCGGCTTGCCTGGCGATGGCGCGCACCATCGTTTCGTTGAGATCAACATGTTTGATCTCGACATTTGCAACCTTGATGCCCCATGCGTCAGTCTGCGCGTCGAGAATTTCCTGAATATCGCTATTGAGCTTGTCTCGCTCGGCCAGCATCTCGTCAAGATCGTGCTTGCCAAGGACAGAGCGTAAGGTCGTCTGGGCAAGCTGGCTCGTTGCCATCAGGAAGTCCTCGACCTGGATCATCGCCCGCTCGGGATCGATCACACGGAAATAGAGAACTGCGTTGACACGCACCGAGACATTGTCCTTCGAGATTACGTCCTGGCTTGGCACATCGTGCACCACTGTCCGCAGATCGACACGCAGCATTTGCTGGACGAAGGGGATGAGGATGATCAGGCCCGGTCCTTTAACGCCGGTGAAGCGGCCGAGCGTAAACACCACGCCGCGTTGATATTCCCGCAATATCTTGATCGCGGCAGCCAAGAGCATCAGCAGGATGATGACAATCGGAATAAAGACAGTGATAAGCATTGGAAAGTCCTCCACTAATTGCTCTCCGGCTGATCGGGTTCGACCGTGAGGATAATGCCCTCGATGCCTGCCACACGGACCTGCTGTCCCTTTTTTAGCGGCGTCTCGGATACTGCCGCCCACCGTTCGCCGTGGGCAAGGATATGCCCGCGGCGTCCACGCCACTCCAGGACCTCGCCACGGGCTCTCACCATCTCCTCGCTGCCCGTCACCACCGGGCGTTTGTGCGAGGAAAACACTAGGCGGATGATGATCAAGGAAAGCGCCAGACTGGTCAGGGCGACGCCTGCGGTCAGCGGCCAGGAAATGCGAAAAGCTGGAATGTCTGTATCGATCAATATCGTGGCGCCGGATATGAAAGCGATGACGCCGCCAATGCCCAGAACGCCGAAAGATGTCACGAACGCTTCGGAAGCCATCATCGCAAGACCGAGGATAATGAGACCAAGACCAGCAAAATTCACAGGAAGCACAGCGAGTGCGTATAGGCCGATCAGAACGCAAATCGCGCCGATGGTTCCCGGAAAAAACGAACCCGGAGCCATGAATTCGAAGATAAGTCCGTAGATACCTATCATCATCAGGATCAGCGCGACATTCGGGTTCGTGATC
>NZ_JBFUMG010000536.1:0-3017 GCF_054049495.1 Phyllobacterium sp. P5_D12
GTGCAAAGACGGCACGATTGGCGGCATCGTGGCCAGTCGCAAACATCTCCTCGATATAGAGACAGGTTTTGATGTCGCGTTCGAGCGAACGGCGGTGAATATCTGAAATCGTTGCCTGATCTGCCGCCAGCACAATCACAGGCTGGATGGAAAGCGGGTTGTAAGTGTTCCCGGCCCTGTCACGATAAGGCTCGCCGATAACGTCGGGCGATTGCGCAACAATGCCGCTTGTCAGAAACGCCGTCACATTCAATGCCTGCCATGGGGCCATGTCGTTTCGCAACACGATTGCAATTTTGGTATCGAACATCGATATAATTCTCCGTCAGTCATGGAAGAGTTGAACTTATGCAAGACGTTTTAGGCGAAGAAGCCGCGCGTGGTCTTGGACGTTTGTGCAAACTTCCTGTGCAGGACGCTATTACATCTGCGCCGTCCAATCCGGGCCTTGAGCGCATTGAAGCCCGGTTTGCCGGCAATGCCTATGATTTGCACCGGCACGACACCTACGCGATCGGTGTGACGCTGCACGGCGTGCAGACATTCTGGTATCGCGGGGAACGGCGCCACAGCTTGCCCGGCAATATCATCGTGATCCATCCGGACGAGATGCACGATGGCGCCGCTGGCACCGACGATGGCCTGCGCTATCGCATGCTCTATCTGGAACCGGCGCTGGCGCTGCAATCGCTAGGTGACCGCCAAGGTGCGCTGCCATTCGTCAACGATCCTGTCATTGCTGATCAGGCGCTACATCGCGCTTTGGCGGCAGCTCTCGGCAATCTCGATGAGGAACTGGACGAACTGCTGGTCGACGATGTCGTTTCACAGCTGACCCTCGGCTTGGCGCGGCATGCAAGACAGCATGTCAGACCGCTGAGCGCGCCAGCGATCCGGCAAACAGAATTGGCACGCGATTATCTCGAAGAACACGCCTTGCGTCTTGTACGATCGGGCGAGCTTGAAGCGGTAAGCGGCCTTGATCGCTACGCTCTATCCCGGCACTTCCGTACGTTATACGCCACGAGCCCCCATCGCTTTTTGTTGATGCGGCGCTTGCAACGGGCCCGCGAGATGATCAAGACAGGCGAACCGCTTGCCGGGATCGCGGTGGAAACGGGATTCACCGACCAAAGCCATCTCAACCGGCAGTTCAAGAAAGCCTTCGGCATGACACCCGGACGTTGGGCCGCACTGATCGGCGTCGAAGCTCCAAGAGACCTCTCGATAACTCATCCCTGATCGGTATTTCATGCAATTGTCGCATGGCGATTGGTCTGTTAGACAGGCTTAGGGCCAAGACCTCTGCGCATCGGAGCCTCATCATGACTGAAATCCAGACGCCATCCCACACCAAACACCGCCTTGTCGTCGTAGGCGGAGGTTTTGGCGGCCTGGAGGCTGTCTATAATCTCCGGAATGTCGATATCGACATTACAATCATCGATCAGCGTAACCACCATCTGTTCCAGCCTCTGCTGTATCAGGTCGCAACATCGACATTGGCCACTTCCGAAATTGCCTGGCCGATCAGGCACCTTGTGCGGAAGTACAAGAACGTCAAGACCTTGCTCGGCACTGTTGAAAGTGTCGATACAGCGGCCCGAACTGTTTCCACCGCGGACGGCGAGACAATTCCCTATGACACGCTGGTCCTGGCGACCGGCGCACGCCACGCCTATTTCGGTCATGATGATTGGGAGCCGTATGCACCCGGTCTGAAGACACTTGAAGACGCCACGATGATCCGCCGGCGCATTCTGACCGCGTTTGAAAGGGCTGAGCGCGAACCGGATCCTGCCAAGCGCATGGAATATCTGACCCTGGTGATCATTGGCGGTGGACCGACAGGGGTCGAGATCGCCGGAACAATCGCCGATCTTGCGCGTGATACGTTGAAGGGTGATTTCAGAGTGATAGATCCCGCAGAGGCGCAAGTGGTGCTGATCGAGGGTGGCCCCCGCGTGCTGCCTGCGTTCAGCGAAGATATGTCGGCTTATGCGAAGCGAGCATTAGAGAAGCTTGGCGTGACTGTTCATCTCGGCCATCCGGTTACAGCATGTCATGCTGACGGCGTTGAATTCGGTGGCCAGTCGCTGCGCGCCAGGACCATTATCTGGGCGGCCGGCGTGCAGGCGTCTCCCGCTGCTAAATGGCTGAGCGCGCCATCCGACCGAGCCGGACGCGTTGTCGTCAATGCCGATTTGACCGCGCCGGACCATCTCGAAATATTTGTGATCGGCGATACTGCGACCGTTCCGAATGGCGGCAAGGGCACTGTGCCGGGGATTGCGCCGGCAGCGAAACAGCAAGGCAAGCACATTGCTGAAACCATCAAGGCAAGGCTAGCCGGCGATCAGACGTCGCGGCCGTTTGTGTATCGCCATGCGGGCGATCTCGCGACGATCGGCAAGCGCGCGGCGGTTACTGATTTCGGCTGGATCAAACTGAAGGGCTATCTCGCCTGGTGGCTCTGGGGCCTGGCACATATCTATTTCCTCATCGGCGTGCGCAATCGGTTGGCCGTGGCGTTGAGCTGGCTATGGATTTCCGTCAGCGGTGTTCGCAGCGCACGATTGATCACGCAAAGGGACGCCACGGATGGAACCGAAGCAGAGGCGCGGTGAATTGGTTGTCATGCGGTCGATCTGGTGGTTCTTCACAGCAGCGATGGCTCTCGCATTGGCTGGTCTGACGCCGGCACTGGCATCCGAACAGACCTGCGGCAAAAGCGAACCGATATACTCGACAAGAGAAATCGGTGCGGCGCTTCTTGCCTGCTGGGTCCGCCCAACCGGCGCCGAAGATATGGGTGTGACATTGCGCTTTGCATTGCGGCGGGATGGTACGGTCATCGCAATGCCGCGCGTCACTTTCAGAACGCCGGGCGGCGACCGCGTCATCCAGGAGGCGTTCGTATCTTCGGCGCTGGAAACCGTCAACAAAGCCGTCCCTTTGGCGATTGCACCCGAACTGGGGGACGTCATCGCAGGCACGCCCTTGACGGTCGTATTCAG
>NZ_JBFUMG010000537.1:0-3014 GCF_054049495.1 Phyllobacterium sp. P5_D12
TGGTTACGCCGGGCGTCTTGTTCCTCGACGAGCCGACGACCGGGCTCGACCCCATGGCGCGCAAGAGCGTCTGGCGCATGATCCGCTCGCTCTCCGAGGCAGGCGTAACCATTCTTCTCACGACGCAATACCTGGAGGAAGCCGACCAGCTTGCCGCGCGCATCGCCGTGATCGATCACGGCAAGAAAATCGCGGAAGGTACGAGCCGCGAGCTCAAGGCGGCTACGGGGTCGGGCTTCCTGCATCTGACATTGGTCGATGCAGCAGGTATCGCGGAAGCCGAACGTCTGCTGGAGGAAATGACCGGCAGCAAGGCGCAACGCAGTTCTGAAGGCGCGGCGCTGTCACTGATGGTTGATACGCCCCAGAACGCCAATCGGGGTCTGGCCGCACTGATCGCCGCAAATATTGAACTTGCCGATTTCTCGATGGGCGCGCCCAGCCTCGACGAGGTGTTCTTCGCTTTGACCGGGCACATCACCGAAAGCCAGCCTTCTCCGGGAGAAGCATGATGGATAACGAAACCGCAACAACTTCRCTCATCTACGCTACCCGTCCGCCGCAGCCTTCGGCGGTGTCCAATGCGCTCGTTTTCGGTTGGCGTGCCGTGCTCAAGTTCAAACATATTCCAGAACAGCTCTTCGACCTGGTCATGACGCCGATCATGTTCACCCTGTTGTTCACCTTCGTGTTCGGCGGTGCGCTTTCAGGTTCTACAGCGGCCTATCTGCAATATTTTCTGCCCGGCATTCTGGTGCAGACCGTGGTGTTCAATTCAATGTACTCCGGCATGGGGCTGAGTACAGACCTTGGTAAGGGTCTGTTCGACCGGTTCCGTTCATTGCCGATCTGGTCGCTATCACCCTTCGCCGGATTGATGGTGGGCGATATTCTGCGTCACCTGATCGCGTCGCTGCTTATCCTGTTCATCGGCGTCCTCCTCGGCTACAGGCCAGAAGGCGGCATCATAGGCGTCGTCGAAGCGCTCCTCCTGCTGTTGGTGATCGGCTTCGGGTTCGGCTGGATATTCCTGGTGCTCGGGCTGGTCATGCGCACGCCCAGCACCGTTATGACCATGGCCTTTACCGGCATCATGCCCTTGGTCTTCGCCTCCAACATCATGGTAGACCCTGCAACAATGCCAGGCTGGTTGAGGCTCTTCGTCGATGTCAATCCGGTGTCGCTGATGACAACGGCTATGCGCGGTCTGATGGCAGGAAATGTCACCGCCGCCCAGCTGGGCGCGGCGCTTATAGCCCCGATATTACTGACCATAACTCTCGCACCGCTGACACTGTACCTCTATCGCCGCAAGTAAGCGACGGATAGAGGAGCCGCAAGCGTTGGCCAAAAACTCGTCAGTGCGTGGCGAAAATGGTGATTTTCGAGCCCCGAAGCGAAGTGTACTTTTGGGTACATGAGCATCGGAGCGGAGAAAATCGCCATTTGCAGCCCGCTCTGGCGGATTTTACTCGCCATAGGGGACCCAGATGTTCTTGACCTGCACCGCGCGTCGCAAGTATTCCTTGCCCTGCCCTTGAGCACTGAGCCAATCGCGCTGGCGTCCATTATTGACCCATGTCGCCTTAAGGTTCCCGCACGACGCTTTCTCTACCATCGTGCTTCCCTCCTTCGAGCCGACATACCAGATCGCATCGACCTCATCGTGCTCGGCCAATGTCCTGGCCAGAACATCGCGTTCGCCCGTAACGATGTTGACCACACCCCCTGGAACATCCGAAGTGTCTAGCACCTGGTAGAGGTTGGCGGCGATCAAAGGATGGCGGGTCGACGGGACGGCGATCACGCGGTTGCCCATGGCGATCGCCGGCAATACCAGCGATACGAACGACAGCAGCGGCAATTCGTCGGGGCATACGATACCCATGACACCCCAAGGCTCGTTCATCGCCAATGTCACATGGCGTGATTTTGTCGAGTGAACCGCGCCATCATATTTGTCTGCCTGGGCAGCGTAGTAGAAGATGCGGCGGAGCGCGACGGCAAACTCCTCAGCTGCCGCCTTTGCAGCCACGCCGGTGCTTGTCTCCAGCAGTTCCTCGAATTCGGCCTGACGCGCGCTCAGGTTTTCGCCGAGATAATACAGCACCTGCGCGCGATTATGCGCCGTCGCGCCACCCCATGCGCCGGCTTTGGCCGCCGCCTCGACGGCGTTGCGAATGTCCTTGCGGTTGCCGAGTCCGGCCTGGCCAATGATTTGTCCACCCTTGCCCATCACCGAATAGCTGTAGCCGCCATCGGGACGTGCCTGCTTGCCGCCCACATAATTCTTCGCCGTGCGGTCGATTGTGCCTGTAGCCGCGATCTTGGCGTCGCCGTCCGGTGTCGCCGATGGCTTGAACGCTGGTTCGGCCTTGGCCAGAGGCAGGCGTTTTTCCCAATCGGCCGTCAGATACTCGTAGAGCCCCTCGCGGCCACCTTCACGGCCAAAACCACTTTCGCGGTAACCGCCGAAACCGGCGCCGGCATCGAGCAGGTTGGTCGAGTTGATCCAGACGACACCGGCCTTGACACGAGCAGCCATATCGAGCGCAAGATTGATATTCTCCGACCAGATTGATGCGGCAAGCCCGTACCTGGTGTTGTTCGCCAGAGCAATGGCCTCATCCGGCGTGCGGAAGGTGGTCGCCGTGGCGACTGGACCAAAGATTTCGACTTCGCAGACCGTCGACGCCGGCTCGACATCGGTGAAGAAGCAGGGGGCGAAGTAGCTGCCCTTGGCCGGTAGTTTCACGGGTGCCTGCCACAGTGTGCCGCCCTCAACCTTGCCCTGCTCGACCAGTGCCGAAACGCGTTTCAACTGCCCTGCCGAGACAAGCGCGCCGATATCCATGGTCTTGTCCAGCGGATCGCCGACGCGCAGCGTCTCCATGCGCTTGCGCAGCTTGTTGTTAAACCGTTCCGCACTACCTTCCTGCACGAGGATGCGCGAACCGGCGCATCAGACTTCGCCCTGGTTGAACCAGATGGCATCGACGACGCCTTCCACCGCC
>NZ_JBFUMG010000538.1:0-3014 GCF_054049495.1 Phyllobacterium sp. P5_D12
CAGATACGCGTTCGAAAAAACTATTGGCGAAACAGTAGCTTGTCAAACGAGAGGGAGCGAATAACAAAAACGGCCCCGAATATCGGGGCCGTTTTAAATCCGGTGTGCCGGAAAACTTATATGCCGAGATTGGCGAAACGGCTCTTGAACTTCGATACGCGGCCGCCGCGGTCTGTCAGCTGCTGCGAACCACCGGTCCATGCCGGATGCGTGGAGGGGTCGATATCGAGGTTCATCGTATCGCCTTCCTTGCCCCAGGTGGAGCGGGTCAGGTATTCTGTACCATCGGTCATGACGACCTTGATGGTGTGGTAATCTGGATGAATCTTGGCTTGCATCTGTATCGTCCTAAACTAGAGGGCACAAAACCAGCGCCACTGCCTAAGTGGGGTTCCGGTCGGAGCCGATTGGTAGAGATGAAGCCAAACGTCACAGGGGCGTGGGCTTCCAAAACTGTTGGCGAGCCTATACATCAGCCTTTAAGCAATAACAAGGCCGTCTGGCCGCAAAGTCGCAAAGCGATGTGAGGAAGACCTGAGACATGGCCGATAGGGATCCATCTCACCTTCAAGAGACGGAAAAAAAGCGTCGCTCCTTGAAACCGCTGCGCCGCATCTACCCATATATGTCTCGCTATCGGGGCATGATAGCTGGCGCGCTTGTCTCCCTGGTGCTGGCGGCGGTAACGACGTTGACACTTCCGCTGGCTGTCCGGCGCATGATCGACCACGGTTTTACCGGGGCAAACGGTGCTTTTATCAATAACTATTTTGGCATGCTGGTGGTGCTTGCAGCGCTTCTGGCACTCGCATCGGGCGGGCGGTACTATTTCGTCATAACACTTGGGGAGCGCATTGTTTCCGATTTGCGCCGGGATGTATTCGATCATCTGACACGGCTTTCTCCGGCTTTCTTTGATCGCACCCAGTCGGGCGAGATTGTCTCGCGCCTTACCGCAGACACCACACAGATCAAATCGGCGGTTGGTGCGACGGCGTCGGTTGCGCTCCGCAATCTCATCCTTGCCTTGGGCGCAATTGTGATGATGGTAATTACGAGCGCCAAGCTGTCGGGACTTGTTATCGCGGCAATTCCGCTGATCATCATTCCTTTGGTCGCGTTCGGTCGATCCGTGCGTCGCCGCTCTCGTGCCGCCCAGGATACGCTGGCCAATGCCACGGCCTATGCCAGCGAATCCATCGTCTCGGTGCGCACGCTGCAGGCATTCACGAACGAGAAGCTGGCAACAACGCGCTTTGGCGCCTCGGTCGAAGATGCGTTTTCGGCGGCGCGTTCATCGGTCAAGGCAAGGGCGATCTTGACTGCCTTTGCCATCTTCATGATTTTTTCCAGCGTCGTCGCCGTGCTTTGGTTTGGCTCGCGTGATGTACTTTCCGGCGCGATGACACCCGGAACGCTTGGCCAGTTTCTGCTCTACGCGGTATTTGCCGCGGGGGCGCTCGGTGCGCTTTCCGAGGTTTGGGGCGAGCTGTCACAGGCATCGGGTGCAGCCGAACGGCTGATGGAAATCCTCGCAGAGAAACCGGCAATAGAAGCACCGGCCAATCCTGCCCCTCTGCCGCAGCCGGCCATAGGTTCAGTGAACTTTGACGATGTCTACTTCAACTACCCGTCGCGTCCGGATGCTCCAGCCCTGAAAGGTCTCGAATTCAAGATCCAACCGGACGAGACGGTCGCTATCGTAGGCCCGTCGGGCGCCGGCAAGAGTACCGTGTTTTCACTCTTGCTTCGCTACTACGATCCGGTTTCGGGGAGTGTCCGCGTCGATGGGCTCGATCTGCGCGAAGTCGATCCTTCGGACTTGCGTTCACGCATCGCGATCGTTCCACAGGATACAACAATTTTTGCCGCGACCGCCCGCGAGAACATTGGCTTTGGCCGACCTGGGGCTACAAACGCGGAGATAGAGGCCGCGGCCAAGGCGGCGTTGGCGCATGACTTCATTAAAGCATTCGACGAGGGTTATGATACGCAGGTTGGCGAGCGCGGCATCACGCTGTCCGGTGGCCAACGCCAGCGCATGGCCATCGCGCGCGCCATCCTGCGCGACGCGCCTATCCTATTGCTCGACGAAGCAACGTCCGCACTCGATGCTGAAAGCGAAATGCTGGTCCAGAAGGCTCTCGACCATTTGATGCAAGGCCGCACAACGCTGGTTATCGCGCATCGGCTCGCGACCGTGCTGAAGGCCGACCGTATTCTCGTCATGGAGAATGGACGCATTGTCGAGGAAGGCACGCATCAGACGCTAGTCAAGAAGAACGGCATTTATGCCAGCCTTGCCAAGCTGCAATTCGAAGCGGGCGCCGACGCCTTCAAGGGCGCTGCGGAGTAACGGTGTGATGCCGTTTCGTGGATAAAGTATCACTCAGAACGTTTTGACGGGTATTGTAAGTGCTCGGAATCGGCACAGGCAACGTGCGTGGTTCGACAAGCTCACCATGAGGGAGATCGAGGATTGCACCGATAGCCCTACGGTAGTTCTTCGCTTGGCAAATTGTGGCTCCCTGCCATCAACCCACTTCCCTCATGGWGAGCTTGTCGAACCACGCACAGCAGCATAGAATCTCGACGTCTCCGTCATCCTCGGGCTTGACCCGAGGACCCACGGCCAGGAASTGTTGAGGTATAACGTTCCACAACGCCTTCMAGTGAAGGATTCTGCGGGGGCTGGATTCCGCCGAAATCATGGATAAGTTTTCGCTCCATASTGCTGGGTCCTCGGGTCAAGCCCGAGGATGACGGAGCCCTTTCCAAACAAAATCCCGCAAACTTATCCACGCYCKCMAAACCTSRGYTATYCTATSCCCGTCCTTTCCATGGGGAGCTGCTTCCGGAGCCGTTCGAAAGTGGGGAAGGACGGCGTGTCAGCGGGCGGGCAACGGACCCAAGCGCTGGCCGACCTGTTCGTCTTCGGGGGTCAATCTGCGCATTTTAGGCAGATATTGCCTCCATTGTTGACGCCAACGCCAATCGTGCGGACACTGCACCGA
>NZ_JBFUMG010000539.1:0-3014 GCF_054049495.1 Phyllobacterium sp. P5_D12
CCCACACCCCATCGATGAGCGAGCACGAATTCAAGGAAGCCAAGTTCTTCCAGACGTTCGGCTCGGTCCCAACCCCGGCTTTCGACGACTCCGATGAACAGACCCGCGTTTGGGGYCGCCCGTGGGGCTGCACAACCGACGTCGGCAAGTTGCGCGCCGTGCTGATGCACCGCCCCGGTGACGAAGTAAACATCGTCGAAAACAAACCTATGCCGGAAACCGGTGGTTTCGGCGACCCGGAACAAGGCTGGTACTGGATGGGCAACACGATGCCGGACCTGCCGGCCATGCAGGCAGCGCACGATAAATTCACGGCACTGCTGCGCTCCGAGGGTGTAGACGTCATCCTCGTCGACAAGGCCTCTCCAGGTGCCATGAAGCAGATCTATTGCCGCGACAGCGTCATTAGCGTGAAAGGCGGCGCGATCGTCACCCGTTTGGCGCGCAAGGTCCGCCGCGGCGAAGAATTGCCTGTTACCCAGGCCTTGGCCAAAGCCGGTTGCCCCATCCTCGGCACCCTGCATGGCGAAGCAGTATTCGAAGGCGGTGGCTTCGCGCTGATTGACGAGAAGACAGCCGTTTGCGCCATGTCGGTTGCTTGCAACCCTGAGGGCGTCCGGCAGGTCGAGTCCATCCTCAATGGTGTCGGCGTCGAACTGATCAAGCTGCCGATGCCGGGCTACCGTATTCACATCGATGGTAGCTTCATGATGGTGGATCGCGACACGGCGATCATCAACATCAACGAACTGCCCTACTTCTTCATCGAATATCTCAACAAGCGCGGGATGAAGTTGATCGAACTGCCGCCGGAAGACAACGCCTTCTCGCTCAATTGCCTTGCAGTCTCGCCCGGTCGGGTGATCATTCATGAGACCCGCACGCCACGCCTCGCTGAACGGCTGGACGCTGCCGGCGTCGAATTGCTGACGATTGACTATGAATGCGTCGAACTTGGTGGCGGCGGCATTCATTGCTCCACTGGCCCGCTAGCACGAGATCCTCTGTAACATGGCCTATCTCGACATCCGCAAGCTTAGGAAGGCCTATGGACCCGCGGTTGCGCTCGACGGCGTCGATCTTTCGGTCGAGGCGGGCGAATTCATTACACTCCTCGGGCCTTCGGGTTCGGGCAAAACCACATTGCTGATGTCGATTGCCGGCTTTACCAAGCCCGATGAGGGCGGGATCGTCATCGATGGGATCGACGTCACCGACGTCGACCCTGAGGATCGCGATTTCGGCCTCGTCTTTCAGGGATATGCCTTGTTCCCCCATCTGACCGTTGCCCAGAACATCGCGTTTCCGCTCAAGGTCCGGAAATGGGAAAAGCAGCGAGTTGCTGCCAAGGTCGAAGAGATGCTGTCTCTCGTCGGTCTGGATCAACTGGCAGCGCGCAAGCCGAAGGAATTGTCCGGCGGACAGCAGCAGCGCGTGGCCCTCGCCCGCGCGCTCTCTTACAGCCCGCGCATCCTGTTGCTCGACGAGCCACTCTCGGCGCTCGACAAGACGCTGCGCGACAGCATGCAGCGTGAACTGAAGCGCCTGCACAAGGAAACCGGGGTCACCTTCATCTTCGTCACGCATGACCAGGAAGAGGCCTATGCGATGTCTGATCGGATTGCCGTCTTCCACAACGGCCGCATCGTCCAGATCGGTAAGCCAAGAGAGATCTATCAGAAGCCGGCATCGCTGTTCGTCGCCGGCTTCCTCGGGGGCAACAACATCTTCACGGCCCGCCATGCCGAGAACGAAGCTACGATCGAGTTTTTTGGCGTCAAGCGCCCACCGCCGCCGCAGTTCGATGCTTCGCTGCATGGCCGTAGCGGGCCAATCACGGCCTGGGTAAGGCCGGAGGACATCGCGCTCGGTGACTCCGACGAGGACGGCATCGTCTTTGCAGCCACCGTTGCCGACATTTCGTTCATCGGCTCGGCCGAACGTCTGGTGGTGACAACCGTCGATCATCAGGAACTGACTGTTCTCGTTCCGCCCAATACGGCGCGCGAGATGACGGTCGGCGCCCTCGTCATCTGCCGGATCAAGCTTTCGGCGATTGGATTTCTCGCCCATGAGTGAGGCAACACCAACAACGGCTTCATCCACCGGCGCAGGCCCGTTGCCAACCCGGCGATTTGGACGCATGCCCTTTGACGTCACCGCCATGGGCTTTGGCGGTGCGCCGCTCGGCAATTTTATGACGCCGATCTCGCAATGCGATGCCGATGCCATGCTGGAGGCAGCTTGGGAGGCCGGAATCCGCATGTTCGACACCGCGCCGCTCTATGGCAGCGGACTGTCCGAGCRGCGGCTCGGTCTGTTTCTCAGCCAGTTTCGATGCGAAGAGTATGTCATCTCGACAAAGGTCGGCTATCTCCTGCAGCCCGGTCGGCCCGAAAGTGGTCCCTGGACGAATGGCGGTTCTTTCCACCCAACCTATGACTATTCCTATCACGGGGTTGCGCGCTCCTTTGAGGACAGTCTGCAGCGCCTGGGGCTCGATCACGTCGATATCGTCATGATTCACGATGTCGATGTCGTCAACCATGGCAAAGACACGCAGGCGAGGTTCTTCGAAACCGCCATCGATGAAGGCTGGCAGGCGCTCGTCGATCTGCGCGCGCAGGGCCGTATCAAGTCCATAGGTATCGGTGTCAACGAGTGGCAGGTCTGCCATGCCGCCCTGCTCGCCTGCGATTTCGACTGCATTCTCCCCGCCGGTGAATATTCGCTGCTGCGGCACGACTGCTTGAAGCAGCTGCTGCCGCTTTGCGAACAACGCGACGTCGCCGTGATTGCTGGCGGCGGATATCACGGCGGCATTCTCGCCACCGGCGCCGTGCCCGGAGCAAAGTTMGACTATGCGCCAGCACCACCCGCCATCATGGATCGCGTACGTCGAATCGAAGCGGTTTGCGCCCGCTATTCGGTCACTCTGCCGGCCGCTGCCACCCAGTTCATCCTCGCCCACCCGGTAATTTCTACCCTGATTCACGGCGTACGTAACCAAAGGC
>NZ_JBFUMG010000540.1:0-3010 GCF_054049495.1 Phyllobacterium sp. P5_D12
ACCTTAGCCAACGTGGATTTCTTGCGAATCTGCACGGGGGACTGTTCATGAGAAATGACGAAAAGAATTGCGCAGCCGATTATGCGCCTTATCTAACGCCGGTAATGCCATACATAACCCTGCTGATCGTGTGGGTTGCGCTCGTGCTTTGGGCAGGAGAGGCCTACCACTCCTGGCATATCGTGATGTGACGGAGCAAGACTACGCCGATGCCTGAAATGTCTCCTGATAGCGCTGCCATCTGGACTGAAGCACAAACCAGAGCTCAGGCATGATACCAAGCGTTCTGTCGATGCGTGTCGCAATGTCGAGCGTAATCGGATGCTGGCCGGCAATGATGGCGTCGACGATTACCACCGGCATCTCGATGCGCCGAGCAAAATCTTCGGTTGAAAGACCGTTACATTCGATGCACTGACGCAAATGCTCGCCAGGATGGATCGCCCAGTGCGGCGTCCAGCGATTTGCTGTGTTCATCTGCTTTGCCGATCAGGTTTGATTCGCGTACCGAAAACATAACCAGCGGCCATGTCAGCCGGATGAAAAATTCATGGCGCAAAAGCGGCGGCAGCGTTCCTCAAGTCACATTGTGGTTAGTTATGTCGACTTGCCGATTTCATCGACGTGATGCTGGATGCTCATCCGATCGAGCGATTTGAGCGGAAGGTTGATGAAAATCTTCAACCGGCGATCAAGTTCCATCATCGTACGGGAAAATGCCTGCTTGCGCTCCCATGGTTCGCCGGTAGCCTGGACAGGATCGGACGACTCCCAATGGGCCGTCACCGGAACGCCCGGCCATTCGGGCATGGGCTCCCCTGCGGCCTCATCATTCAACGTGAAGACGAAATCGAGATCACGCGCGCCTTCAAGGCCGAACTCGCGATAATGCTTGGGGTGCAGGCCATCCACCGGGAAGCCGGTCTGCTCGAGCAATTCCTTGGTTTCAGGATCCATCGCATCCGCAGGCTCCGTGCCGGCGCTATAGGCGGCGAAGTGGGGCTTTCCGATGCGATTGAGAATCGCCTCGGCCATCATGCTCCTTGCAGAATTGCGATGCGAGAGAAACAGGACGTGGAAGACTTTATCGTTCACGGCGGTATCTCCTTCTGCTGATCGAAGCCAAGATATTTCAACACAGTATGATTCAAAAATGTGACACCAACTCGACGAAAGCTGTTCAACGCCGCGCGAAGGACCGCCCCACGCTGGTTAAATGCCCGGATTCGTGTATGATTCGCCGAGTTGTCAAGCGTGCCTGCGTCATGGTTAATCATGGGGGAACAGCATGCCCGACAGACATGAATTTCATAGAGTGGAAATTTGCGGCCGTATCTTCACAGGATCAATTTCTGCTGAGGGTCCGTGTTTGAAAATGCTTGAGAACCGCACCTATGGTCGCGGTGTACCCTTGGGCGTGGCACTCTCGATCGCCAAGAGTACCGGCAGAACCTATTATGCGATCTGCAAATATAACGAACCGCATATCCTCCTGCCGCGCTTCTCCGATGAAGACGTCGAAATTGTCGCCCGGGAATTCGGTATCCCGATTTCGGGAAGGATCCGTCCGCGGTCATTCACGGAAAGTCCCGCCTGGATCGCTTTGAGAAAATGGGCGAAAGAACATCCAGGGATTGCCCGGGCGTGCTCCCATACGGACAGCTACGTCCCGGGGTGGTACAGCATGGTCTCCAGGGAAAACAGCGCAGGCTTGCTACAACGCGTTTAGAGGCTAACGGTATCCTGCGGCCTGCAACTCGAAAAGCTCGGCATAGCGCCCGGCCTGCGCGACAAGTTCCTCATGCGTACCGGCAGCTTCGACCTTGCCATCAGCGAGAACGAGAATACGGTCAGCCATGCGCACGCTGGAAAAGCGATGGGAAATGAGAACTGCCGTCTTGCCTTCGCTGAGCTCCTTGAAACGCCGGAACACCTCGAACTCGGAGCGGGCATCGAGCGCTGCCGTCGGCTCATCGAGAATCAGTACCTCGGCCTCGCGCATATAGGCTCTGGCGATGGCAATTTTCTGCCACTCGCCGCCGGATAGCTCAACGCCGTTCTTGAAACGCTTGCCGATCATCTGCTCGTACTTGCCCGGAAGCTTGGCGATGACACCATCCGCCTGGCTGCGCGACGCCGCTTGCGCGATGCGGGGATGATCGTCCCGGTAGGCGATCCTGCCAACCGCAATATTATCGGAGGCACTGAGATTGTAGCGCACGAAATCCTGGAAGATCACGCCCATATTGCCCCGTAGTGCCTCCAGATCATATTCGCGCAAATCATGGCCATCGAGCAGGATACGGCCTTCATCCGGATCGTAAAGGCGGGTGAGAAGCTTCACCAGGGTCGTCTTGCCGGCGCCATTTTCACCGACAAGCGCCACCACTTCGCCCGCATGCAGGGTGAAGCTGAGGTGGCGGACGGCCCAGCGCTCCGCGCCGGGATAGATGAACCCGACATCGTCGAACACGAAGCCCTGACGGATCGGATGCGGGAAAGGGCGCGGATTTTCCGGCGAAAGGATCTCGGGCTTGACCTCGAAGAAGGCGAACAGATCATCGAGATAAAGCGCTTGTCCCGCCGTACTTGAAAAGCTTGTCAGCAGCCCTTCGAGCAGGGTGCGCAGGCGCCGGAACGAGCCAGCGAGAAAGGTCAGATCGCCGATGGAAAACTCGCCGCCCAGCGTGCGCAGGACGATATAGGCGTAGGCAAGATAGTAACCGACAGTGCCCATCGCGGTGAAGAGACCGCCCCAGCTGGCACGGCGCAGCGCGAGTATGCGATTGGCCGCATAGAAATCGGTGGCGAGACGCACGTAGCGGTCTATCAGGAAACTGTGCAGCCCGAAGATCTTGACTTCCTTGGCTGTTTCGACGCTGGCTGCGGTCTGCCGCACATAGTCGAGTTCGCGCCGCTCCGGCGTGCGGACAAAATCGAGCGAATAGCTTTGGGCGTTGAAATGCGCCTCGCCCAGAAAGGCCGGAACCAGAGCCAGAAACAACAGGAC
>NZ_JBFUMG010000541.1:0-2997 GCF_054049495.1 Phyllobacterium sp. P5_D12
CTTCGTCAGGGGCTCGACGATTTTTGGGAAAAGCCCTCTCACTATGTTTTCCTATGCCTGATCTATCCTGTCGCCGGCCTGGTATTGGCACGCTGGTCGTCGGGAGCCAACGCGCTGCCGATCCTGTTTCCGCTGATGTCGGGTTTCGCGTTGATCGGTCCGTTTGCAGCGCTCGGTCTTTATGAGATCAGCCGCAGGCGCGAACTCGGTCTCGATACATCATGGCAGCACGCACTTGAGGTCAGGCGATCGCCTGCCATGCCATCGATCTTCGCCGTCGGTATATTGCTCTTTGCAATCTTCATCGTATGGCTGCTCACCGCCCAGGCGCTCTACGTGAGCCTGTTCGGTCCGGCAGCGCCGGAGTCTATCAGTGCCTTCCTGAACCAGGTGTTCAACACATCTGAAGGCTGGCGGATGATCATCCTCGGCAACGCGATTGGATTTGTCTTTTCCGTCGTTGTCCTTTGCACCAGCGTGATCACCTTTCCGCTTCTCCTCGATCGGGACGTAGGTGCGTTGGCGGCAGTCGTAACATCGATCAAGGCTGTGCTCACCAATCCGATACCGATGCTATTGTGGGGCTTAATAGTGGCCGCGCTGCTCTTCGTCGGCTTCTTGACGCTGTTCGTCGGCCTGGCGATCTTCATCCCGGTACTCGGTCATGCGACATGGCATCTTTACCGCAAGGTTGTCGCACCGCTACCGAGTGTGGAAGTCCAGAACATGGCAAAGCCACGATCACGCAGAAAGGCTTGAATGAACAAAAAACGCGGCACCTTCGGGTGCCGCGTTTTTTTGTGCCTATGAGAACCTTTACGGTCCGGTGCCGAAGAAGGTCATCCGGCTCAACAGGACGTAGTGGGATTCCGAAACCATCATCGCCACGAATACCAATACAAGGAGCGGTGGCAGTATGATGGCATAGATGAGAGCCAGCCTTTCCCATGCCATGTGCATGAAAATCGCGACGATCAACCCGGCCTTGAGGATCATGAAAAGCAGGATAAGCGACCATCGCAGATAGCCATGAAGACCGACGTAGTCGACCAGATACGAGCATAGACTGAGAACAAAGAGCAGACCCCAAACAACGAGGTAAAGCTTGATCGGGTGCTCTTGATGTTCCGTATGAGCTGCCGGTTGCGTTGCCGATTGTTCCATGATTGGAGCCCTACCACAAATAGAAGAAAGCGAAGATAAAAACCCAGACCAGATCGACGAAGTGCCAGTAGAGGCCAGTGATTTCGACGATTTCATAGTGGCCCTTCCGACTGGTGAAAAAGCCGCGTTTCTCCGTGTCGAAATCGCCGCGCCAGACCTTCCGGGCTATGATGATCAGGAAGATGACGCCGATTGTGACGTGCGTACCGTGAAAGCCGGTGATCATGAAAAAAGTCGAACCGAACTGTGGTGCGCCCCACGGATTTCCCCATGGACGAACACCTTCGGAGATCAACTTGGTCCATTCGAAAGCCTGCATTCCTACAAACGTTGCGCCAAACAATGCGGTCAGCAGCATCAATAGCGCCGTCTTGCGGCGGTCGCGCCGGTAACCGAAATTGACGGCCATGGCCATCGTACCGCTGCTGCTGATGAGAACGAACGTCATGATGGCGATCAGAATCAGGGGGACTTCCGTTCCGCCGATATTCAGCGCAAAAACCTCGCTGGGATTGGGCCAGGGAACAGTCGTCGACATGCGGGCGCTCATATAGGCCAGCAGGAAACAACCGAAGACGAACGTATCGCTGAGAAGGAAGATCCACATCATGGCCTTCCCCCAGGAGACATTCTTGAACGTTCGCTGGTCGGAAGCCCAGTCGGAAGCGAAGCCACGCAGGCCGTCAGGCCGGGGCGGGGATACTCTGGTTTCGGTTTCCACGACGTCGGTCATTGTCACATCCTCAGGTCAACAGTTGCCGGCAGATATCGACGAAATCATTGGCCCAGCCTGCGAACAGCGCAAAAATGACCAGCCAGACGATGAGCATGAAATGCCAGTACATGGCGCACAGTTCGATGCTGAGCCGCGCCTCTTTTGGCGGTTCGCCCTGCCATACGTTGAACGTCGTCCGGCTGAGCACCAGGAGACCACCGAGAATGTGCAGCCCGTGCATCCCCGTAATCAGATAGAAAAAGCTGTTGGCGGGATTATCGGCGAGGACATAGCCCTCAGACACCAGCTCGTGCCAGGCGAATAACTGCCCGGCCAGGAAGCCGATCGCGGTCACGAAACTTGCAAGAAGCGCGATTTTCATGGCGTTGGCATCGTTTTGCTGCGCCGAGGATTTCGCCATCTCCAGAGCAATGCTGCTCACGACGAGCGCAGCTGTATTGACCCAGAGCACGCCGGGCAGGGGAATGGCCCACCAATCCTGCAGTCCCATGCGCATGAAGTAGGCACTGATGAAAAGCGTGAACAACGCGCCGACCACGGCCAGAAATACGCCGAGGCCGATTTTTACAGTCGGTATCTGTGACCGCGTAATCGGGGAAAAGTCACTGGCTCGTGCGGACTCGAGCCATGGTTTGGACGTCAGTCGCTGCTGCGCCATCCACCAGATGATGATCGACGCCAGCCCCGCCAGAAAGATCAGGATTGCGCTCATKATGCGTGCTCGCGCGACCGGTTTTCAGGATCTGGCTCATTCTGTGGAATGAAATCCTCGGGCGCGCCGGGAACACTGTAGTCATAGGCCCAGCGATAGACGACCGGCAGTTCCTTGCCAAAATTGCCATGCGGCGGCGGCGTCGTTGGCGTCTGCCATTCGAGCGTCGTTGCCCGCCAGGGATTTCCCCCCGCGTCTTTTCCGCGTCGCAGACTCCAGGCGGCATTGAACAGGAAGAGGACCTGTGCGGCACCGACAGTCAGCGCCATCATGGTGATGAAGATATTCAAATCATGCGCCGATGGCGGGTTGACCACGGATTCGCCGAGTTCGTAGTAGCGGCGCGGAGCCCCCAGCAGACCGAGATAGTGCATCGGGAAGAAGA
>NZ_JBFUMG010000542.1:0-2997 GCF_054049495.1 Phyllobacterium sp. P5_D12
ATTGCGCCCTGTTCAGCGCGACATCAATGTCAGGCAGGGCATATCAGCCATTATAGAGCTGGTTACACCGCCGAAGACCCATTCCTTTAATCGAGACTGGCTATAAGCTCCCATTACGAACAATGACGCATTGTTTTCCGCAATCCAGCGTCGCAGTACCTTGTCGGCAGATTCGGCGTTCGAATTGATGGTGTGGGGATGTACATTGACACCGTGGCGACGAAGCGCATCAGAAAGCGGTGTGCCGGGGATATCGACATTCGGATCGTTGGATTTCTTCGGATCAACCCAGACGATATCGACACTTTCAGCCTTGAGTAGCAAGGGCAGTGAATCGAATGCAGCGCGCGATGCTTCGCGCTTGCCATTGAAGGCAACAACGACACGATCGATCTTTTCCGGCAGTTTGGTTTTGTAAGGGACAAACAGAACAGGTCGGCCGCTTTCCATGACCAGCGGATCGGTGACGTCGTTGACGCTATCTGGATCATCAGGATCAGGTTGACCGGCAATTATGATGTCGGCTCGGAGGGCGCTTTGCGTAACGCCGGCGGACGGGCTGCTGCTTTCGGATCGTACAATGCGGAACTCATGGGAGATGGTTCCAGTCGACATCTCCGCCCCAAAAAGAGCTGAAATCGCTTCGGAGTTTTCCTTGTGGCGCTGTTCATGGGCTTCGAACAATGTCGTGTCGGCAAAACCTGTGGGATCGGCATAAACAATCGGCGAGGGGATCGTATAGAGGCCGATGATATGCGTGCGTTCGCTGGACGAAGCGATCAACCTTGCGGCGCCTATAACCTTCTTTGCCTCACGCTCGCTGCGAATGAAAGCGATGATCGTCCGAAATGCCATGTTGGCCTCCATAGGTTGTTGCGTCCTTGAACGCATCAGGCAACATTATACGCCTTTCACGCAATAGTTGCTTTTGCATTTTGGACAACTTGCGTGCTTCAAAAGCATTTCATTGTGCGGGTTGAGCGGCGATATTTGCAACCATCTCCTTCACGGCTGATTCGGCCGCAAGAAGTTTTTCTTCGTCACGCGCCCTGATCACCAGCTCCGTCGAGAACTTGCCGTTTTCGTATTTGGGATAAGAACCGATGATCGTATCTGGATGAGCAGCCTGGATATTGCCGAGCGGAACGGCAATAGCACCTTCCCCAAACGGGCAATTCACTGAGCGGGACAATAGCTTCTTTCCCACTCGCAGGGTTGGAATCACATTGTCCAGCATAGCCTGAAAAACCGAAGGGACGCCTGCCATCACGTAGACATTGCCGATATGGAAACCGGGTGCAGTCGAAACTGGATTGGCGATGTGGGCCGAGCCGCGTGGCATCCGCGCCATGCGCTGCCGGCTTTCGGTGAATTCCATCCCGCGTGCTGCATAATTATCGCCCATGAGTTTCATAGCCGCCGCGTCGTGTTCACAAGGCACATCAAACGCTTTTGCAACTGCATCAGCAGTTATGTCGTCGTGCGTTGGTCCGATTCCTCCCGACGTGAACACGTATTCGTAGCGTTCCCGCAGGGCATTCAGCGCTTMGACAATGCGATCCTCTTCATCCGGAACTATGCGAACTTCTTCAAGATCGATACCGACGGCTGTGAGAATATCAGCTAGGTGACCGATGTTCTTGTCCTTTGTCCGACCTGACAGCAACTCATCGCCGATCGCCAGCATGGCTGCGGTCACAACTTCATCAGTCATAAAAAATCTCCTAGCGGGAAGGCGACCGTAAATCTCCAAACGGATCGTCGCAAGCCATTTCGCTCAGGAAAGGCAAAGGAGCAAAGGTCAAAACCAGCGGCACTTGAGCGCTGGTGCGGACGGCGGGACTTGAACCCGCATGACCTATGGCCGACAGATTTTAAGTCTGTTGTGTCTACCGATTTCACCACGTCCGCGCATTTATGCTTTTCAACGGTTAAGGCGATTCCGTCAACGGTGATTTGCGATATGACTGATCAGCTCGGTCGAAAAGCGCCATTTCAAGCTGACGCCGCCATCTGGTTAAACCAACACCCTACACCTAAGGTCTCAATCTCTGGTGGATTTGGGCTGCGACCTGGACTAGAACGCGAGCTCTTCGAGGCAAAAGAAATCGCTATGTCCGCTGTTCCATTTCAATTTCCGTTCGCAAATTTGACGAAAGTAGCGTCGCGAAATCCGGCACTCTTGCTGGTTCTTCTCTATTTTGCGTTCCAGGTCTTTTTTCTGACGACGATTTCGAATGGCGCGGGTGTGGATGACGCGGAGCAATTAGCCTATGTCGGTGCTCTGCAGTGGGGATATGGCGGGTCGCAGGCGCCGCTTTATACCTGGATAAACAGCATCGCTGGAAATCTCTTCGGAATCAGCATGTTTACCATCTATCTCGTTAAGTTCGGTATGCTTGCGAGTTCATTTATCAGCGTCTATTTTGGCGCACGTCTGCTTGGCCTGTCTAAATCGGTAGCTGCTGCTGGCATGCTAGGCATATTTCTGCTGCCTCAAATCGCGTGGGAATCGCAACGGACGCTGACTCACTCAGTAGGTGGTACCACTGGCTGCGCTTGGGCATTTCTCGCCTTCGCCTGGCATATGAAATCCCGCTCCTGGCATTCGGCTGCGTTGTTAGGGCTTGGCATCGCTTCGGGTCTGCTCGGAAAATTCAACGCAAGTTTCTTCCTCATCGGGCTCGTTCTGGCTGGTTTTTCCATTCCAGAATATCGAGCCGTTCTTTTGACGCGGAAGAGCTTTCTAGTGCTGCCTGTGTTCATAGCAGCCATAGCACCTACAGGCCTGTGGACGCTTTCGCATACCGAGAACCTGTTGGCGCGGTCACATAAATTCGAGATAGGTGAGGGCGGTAATTTCGTTGTCAGTCGTCTTCACGGCGAGTGGAAGCTCTTCCTCAATGGTGTTCTCTTCTCGGGAATAGCGCTGGTTTTCTTCGCGATCGCCTGGTGGCGGAGCCGGGCCGAACAAATCTCCTCGCCCCGTCCCTGGAA
>NZ_JBFUMG010000543.1:0-2992 GCF_054049495.1 Phyllobacterium sp. P5_D12
GCGTGTGATCCCGATATCGCTCCAGGCGATACCGCAGAAGCCACCCGCGGTTTCGAAAATAAGATAATGATGCACTGTCTGGCCCATCGCACGGCCCTCGCGTTTCAACTGCCTTAGAAAATCGTGCAATCGGCGCGCGAATTCAACCCGATTCTTGCTTCATTGCAACATCGTAGAAGCCGTCATATGGCATCATCCCGGCTTCGAATGTTCGATGGCGTCGAAAAATGCGCGAGCCAACATCTAACTATTTTGACTTAATAACTTGACTCGTTTTATCATATTATTTTATAGCTATCTCCGCAACATCGCTGGCGATTTTACTCGGGCATTTCAAATAACAAATGCGCGGACAAAAGCCATTTTATTCGTCATTGCAATCGTCTACCAAGAAGATACTAAAATGAGAAAAGAAATAAATCTATATGATGGCAATATGCTTGTCGATGTATTGATACGATACAAGCCAAATCTTTTGAAAATTGCCGAAGGCGTTCTGCATTCCCGCACGCAATCGGAAGATATATTTCATGATGCTGTTCTTAAGGCATGCACCATGCAGTCAAGCTGCGTCCGTTGTCCGGTCGGCTATGCTTGCCGCATGGTCTACAATCTGGCTTTGGACGAGGCCCGCAAACGGTCCTATGAAAAGCTCAACATGACACCCGTCGACGGTATGGATTCCATCCCTGCCCCGAGTGTCAGCGCGCTCGACTGTCTGGTGAGCACTGAAACTCTGTGGGAAGTACTGAACTCATTAAACACTCTGCCGAAGCGCACCCAGGACGCATTTGTCCGCCATCGCATCGATGGTATTCCGCAAAAGGATATTGCCGAAGAACTGGGGGTATCCAGAACCCTCGTCAATTTCATGATCAGAGATGGGCACCGCGCGTGCCAGAAAACCCTTAGTGCAGCTTAGACAAGCGGCGGCGGCGGATAAGTAGCAATGCGAACACTGGTCCGCCCAGCAGCGTAGCGACAAGCCCCGTCGGCAATTGCCACGGGAAATAGGCGGTGCGGCCGATGAAGTCGGCTGTTGCCATAAGCATCGCTCCGCATAGTGCCGAGCCCATCAGGTGTGGCAGGCCGCGTGTCAGCCCAAGCCGCTGAGCGAGATGCGGAGCCATCAGGCCGACGAAGCTCAATGGACCCACGATCAGCGTGGCCATGGCTGTCAGCAGCGCAGCTACAGCAAGGATCACGATCTGCAGCTTCTTCACATCAACGCCGTGTGAATGCGCCGATAGATCACCCAAAGCGAATTGCTGTAGCGGGCGAACGAGGAGCATAACCGTGATGACACCGACTATGGCCAGTGCCGCTATTATCAAGGACATGGCACTACTGACCCCATAGGTCGAGCCGGCCATCCAGCTGATCAGTGACAGGGCTCGCGGGTCACCTGAGGCGAGGACGACGGAGATCAACGCGGTCAGAAATGCTCCCAGCGATACACCAAACATCAGGAACTGGTTGCCGGAATGCGCCGCGCGGCTCATCGCGAAGAGGATAGCGAGAACTGTCCCGGCACCCAAAAAACCGCCGACAAGTCGATGGCTAATGGTCGGTTCCGGTACAACGAACAAGATGCAAAGCAATCCGAACGCTGTTCCGGCACTGACACCCAGAACCTCAGGACTTGCCATGGCGTTGCCAGTCAGGCGCTGCAGCAGGCTGCCCGCAAGCGCAAGCATGATACCCGCGGAAGTTGCGGCTAGGAGCCGGGGAAGCCGCCATGGCAGCAGGGATTTCAGTGTCGCGCCGGTGCTGCTTATCCACGATCCGTCGACGCCCCTGCCGACAAATATCGCGACCATTGCTACGACCAGGACGAGACCGGCAAGCGTCGCTATCAGGATCAGGGGCCGGCTGCTCGCGGCGGGGGACGATCCGCTTTGAACCGCCGTTTGCAGCGAACCGCCACGCTTCAACATCACGAACAGAAGTACCGGCACTCCGATCAGCGCAGTCGCTGCACCGGTCGGAACATAGCTTCCTGTTTTTGCGGCATAAATTTGCATGATCTGATCAACGATGATCAGCAATGCGGCGCCGATGAGCGGAGCAACAATGAGCCTTGTATTGATCCGCCGGGCGCCAATAGCCCTCGCGATCGCGGGCGCAGCAAGGCCGAGAAAGCCGATCACACCCACAGCGCTCACCGTGAACGTCGTCAGGGCCACGGCGACAAACAGCGCAGCGGCCCGGACAAATTGCAGTTTGACTCCGAGACCTTGCGCTGCCTCGCCAAGCGTCAGGACACTCAACTGCCGGACCAGCAGCAGCGCAAGTACGGTACAGCCGACGACTTTCGGGAAAAGTCCGGCAACCGAGCGCCAGTCGTTCTGGTTCAACGATCCGCTACCCCAGACGAACAGACCTGACAGATAATGGTCGTTCATCAACGTCAGCAGCGTAACGATTGCCGTACAGTAGAGGCCAGTAACCAGGCCTGTCAGGATGACGGCAATCGGCTGGAACTTGAATCGCCACGCGACGGCAAAAACGACGGCCATTGCGGCGAAGCCACCAAAAGCCGTTGCCGTGTCGCGGCTCCAGCCGAGAAGTGCCGGAAACCAAAGCATCGCGACGCCGAGCGCGAGTTGGGCCCCAGCCTCCACGCCCAACGTGGAAGGTGAAGCGAGCGGATTGCGCAGCACATGCTGGAAAAGAACACCGGATAATCCTAGTGCGAAGCCGCAGACGCAAGACATCGCCAGCCGTGGCAAAACACTATAGTGCAGAAGGACTGCCTGGCTGTCACCGGCTGACGGCAGCGAAAAGACAGCACGTACTCCGGTGCTGCCGATCAAAGGACCGAGGTTGAACGCAGCGATGGCGGCGGCGATGCACCACAATAAACAGGTGGCGAACCATGGACGGGCTGCAATATGTCTCATGCGGTGCCTTCGACGAGCAATCGGGCAAAACGGGTTGCCGCGGGCAGTGTGCCAAACATCAGCACGCTTGCCATGCGCTGGGCATGTCC
>NZ_JBFUMG010000544.1:0-2986 GCF_054049495.1 Phyllobacterium sp. P5_D12
CCATCAACCCGTCCAGCCTGGTGCTATTATATCTGCGTGGACGATATTAACGCCGCCGAGTCCCGGATCAAGGACAAGGGCGGCAAGGTAGTCTTCGGGCCGATGGAAGTTCCCGGCGAGCAGTGGGTTTTGCAAGCACTCGATCCGCAGGGCGTGTCTTTCGCTCTTCTTGGACCTCGCAAATAAGTTCTATTGAAAGGCCATCTCGTAGAAACTGCGCAACTTTCTGGAGTGCAGTTTCTCAGGGGGCATTTCAGCCAGTTTCTCCAGGGCACGAATGCCGATCTGCAAATGCTGTGCCACCTGACGTTTGTAAAACTCCGTCGCCATGCCCGGCAGTTTCAATTCACCGTGCAGCGGCTTGTCGGAGACGCACAGCAGCGTTCCGTAAGGCACGCGAAAGCGGAAACCATTCGCCGCGATTGTCGCCGATTCCATATCGAGCGCGATCGCGCGCGATTGCGACAGCCGTTTAACGGGGCCGCGCTGGTCGCGTAGCTCCCAATTGCGGTTGTCGATCGTTGCCACGGTGCCGGTACGCATGATGCGCTTCAGATCATACCCCTCAAGCCCGGTGATTTCCGCGACTGCATGTTCAAGTGCGACCTGCACTTCGGCAAGTGCGGGTATAGGCACCCACACCGGTAAGTCGTCATCCAGCACGTGATCTTCGCGCACGTAAGCATGGGCCAACACATAGTCGCCAAGCGCTTGCGTATTGCGCAGCCCGGCGCAGTGGCCAAGCATTAGCCAGGCGTGCGGCCTCAACACAGCGATATGGTCGGTAATGGTCTTGGCGTTGGAGGGGCCGACGCCGATGTTGACCATGGTGATTCCAGAACGGTCGTCACGTGCAAGATGATAGGCCGGCATCTGCGGCAGCCGGCCGATCGGCACGCCCGACGTCGGTGCATCATTGCCGGCTTCGGTGATCAGGTTACCGGGCTCGATGAAACGCTGATAGCTGCCACCGCCTTCCGCCATCAGTCCACGCGCCAGTGCACAAAATTCGTCGATGTAGAACTGGTAGTTGGTGAACAGCACGTAGTTCTGAAAATGCATCGGTCGCGTCGCCGTATAATGCGAGAGCCGGTGCAAGGAATAATCCACGCGCTGCGCCGTAAAGGGCGAGAGCGGCATGATACTGTCGAGGTCGTCCGTCTCGTATTCGCCGTTGACAATGCGGTCATCCGTCGCTGCGAGATCCGGTACGTCGAAGAGATCGCGAAGCGGGCGGGTGAATGCATCCGCTACGGATGATTCGACATGTGTGCCCTCAAGGAAGGCAAAGTGGATGGGGATAGGCGTCGTGGATTCCTGTACCGTCACGGGACCGCCATGGTTGCGGATCAACAGCCTTATCTGCTCCTCGAGATAGTTGTCGAACAGGTCCGGTCGCGTGATGGTCGCCGTATATTGACCGGGTGCCGACACATGGCCGAACGCCAGGCGGGAATCGATCTGCGCATAGCTTGATGTTGAAAGACGCACTTCCGGATAGAAAGCGCGGAAATGCATTGTGTGGCGTTCTTCGCCTCGCGCAACTCTATCGAAGGCATCACGTAGAAACTTTGTATTGCGTTCATACAGCACGCTGAGCGCCTGGACGGCTGCCCTGGCGTCAATGAATTCTTTCGCTTCGACATGGCTGGGCATGCTGATGGCGGTGGGCTTCTTGGTTCCGATTCTTTTGTCCATGCCCCAATATAGTGACATAGCATGACACTTGAAAAGCGGTGTCTTAGAGCGGTTTGCAATCATATTGGATCGATCCTGTTTCTCGGATGGCGAGRCAATCCRCGCGGAAGGTGGCGAGGTCGATGTSTTTCCATCGTCCGACGCCGCCTGACAAAGTGGTTGGCCGCCAGCCGGAAACCCGAAGGGCCGGGTGAATTTGCTCCAAATCCTTCGGGTTTTGGCTTTGTCCGATAGAAAGGCATCGGCCTCGCCAAACCCCTCGACCTTGAACCAAATTCCCTCCGACAGGATGATTCAATATGATTGCAAACCGCTCTAAACTCTCTGCAGACTGACGAGGAGAACAAGCCCTATACCGCCATTTGATGGGTTCCGCCCTTCATAGCTTGCAGCAAAAGCCACGACAGGACCGACGAGAATGGCAGAGAAAATTAGCGCACGCAGAAAAAGCAGCGATAAATTTGCGGTTGATTGTATCATGATCCCCTCACTCCCGTCCCGATGCGGCTTTGCATTGTTGATTTCGAGACAATGACTTAACCGGTCTGAACGAAAGCTGATGCGTTCGTTCATCGCGCGTTCAACGGGAGGTGTGATTTCTCAGGTCGTAGGGGCCCCGCGGGATTAATCGAGGCGTGGGCCCTCTATCCAAACAAGAGAGGCTCTTGTTCAGACGGCGACGAGAGGGAGATGTTTGCCCAACTCCTCAGGCCTCTAAAAGCAAAAGGCAGCCATGGAGGGACCACCATGACTGCCTGCCTTTTTGCCTGTGACCAGCGAAGGATCTGTCCAGGCGTCTTGGTCTTGCATTGTTCAATCCAGGCAGGCGATTACCAACGAATAAAATAGACAATACTTTTTCTATTCTCGGCCTCCCAGAATTTCACTCAGGCTTTGTATGCAGGGAGGATGCACACAAACGACGATGATTCAACAATACAAGATAAAAGAACGTCAATATTCGGCATTTCGAAACAACTACACGCTGAAAGCTGATTGATAAGAGATATCGCGAATTTCCGCAATTATACCTTAGTCTAAATCGATTGAATTTTAAGAAAATAGGGCAACCCATGACGTAACTGGTATTGCGTCAATTTCTTTATAAATGGCGAATTTCTGCAGGTTGACGCTCCCAATGATCGTACCTTCCATCCTGGTACTCAACGGGAGCGTTCAACAGCTCGTCAGGCATCAAATCGTCCAGGCAGGCGACGTTTATCGCGTAGAACACACCCATATCCGCTGTTTCACCACGGCCGAAGGGTTTAACGCCACACGTCCGGCA
>NZ_JBFUMG010000545.1:0-2973 GCF_054049495.1 Phyllobacterium sp. P5_D12
GAAGATGGATGAAGCGAGTCCGTTTGAGTATAACAGAGTCCTCGACCCCAAGCCTTCGCTGGATATGTCAAACAAAGCCTTCAATGGGCTCAAGGCGGCATTTCCGGTATTCAACAAAGCGGAGATCGCGCAGCGCTGGGCGGGCTACATCGATGTTACGCCGGATGCAATTCCTGTGATTTCCGCGGTCGACGAGATACCGGGCTTCCACATCGCCACCGGGTTTTCCGGCCATGGTTTTGGTATTGGTCCGGCGGCAGGTCGACTGATGGCGGATATCGTTACCGGCCGCACTCCGGTCGTCGATCCCACCGATTTTCGTTTTTCCCGCTTCAGCGACGGCACGAAGGTTCGGCCGCTCAGCGGTTTCTAAGATCGGCGTGGTTGAGGAGCCAGGCTGTGTCGAGAATGCTCTGCCGACAGGCAGATAGAATGCAAACTGGAACATTGAACACAAACCAATAAAGAAGGGAAACGACAATGTCTGATAAGCATCAAAATGCAATTCTCCACCCCACCCGGCGTCAGGCACTCGCTATGATGGGCATGGTTGGTGCAACCGGCCTGGTCATGCCGGGGATCTTTGGAAGAGATAAAGCCTATGCCGCTCCGCCCTCAGCGCCCAAGGGACAGGTGATTATCGGTTTCTCGCAGGAACCTACCGTCTTCAATCCGCATATGCTGCATATCGAAGTCGATGAGGGTATCCATTTCAGTGTCTTTGATCCGCTATTCAACGTCGACCCGGAAGGGAAGTTTACGCCCGCCCTGGCGGTTGAAGTTCCGACAGTCGAGAATGGCGGCATCTCCGCCGACGGCCTCAACTGGAAGGTGAAACTCCGCGACGGCGTGAAGTGGCATGACGGCAAGCCCTTCACCGCCGACGACGTAAAATTCACGCTCGATCTCGTCGTCGACAAGGATTTCCGTAGCGCGCGGCGCGCCGGCCACGACCAGGTGCGTGACATCAAGGTTGTATCGCCTACGGAAATCACCTGGCGTATGGAAAAGCCATACGCGCCCTACGCTTCCATCCTCGCGGCTACTTTTATCGTACCCAAACACATCCTGGAGCCGGAAAAGGACAGGAACACCGCACCGTTCAACAATGCGCCCGTGGGGACGGGACCATTCAAGTGGGTCGAACGCGTCGCAGGTGATCACATCGAGCTCGCCGCCAACGCTGATTATTATGGCGACGGACCATATCTCGAACGGGTCATATACAAATACATTCCAGATCTCACCGTCCTCTACACTCAGTTCAAGACGGGCGATATCGATGTAACCGGTTTGCAGTGGATCACGCCTGACCACTACGACGAGGCCAAGGCGCTGGAAGGCAAGACGGTTCAGGTGGTCCCCGGCGGTACTGTCGAGTCCGTAACGTTTAATATGGAAAAGCCGCAGTTCAAGGACCCGGCCGTACGTCAGGCGCTCTATCACGCGCTCGACAAGACCACGATTATCGATGCGCTCTATTACGGTTTGCCGGCGCCCACCGAAACCTACATGCCGCAGCAGTCGTTCTACTTCAATCCCGACCTGCCAAAGCATGAATTCGATATCGAGAAAGCCAAAAAGCTGCTCGACGATGCCGGCTGGAAACCGGGCGAAGATGGTATCCGCGCCAAGGACGGAGTCCGGCTTTCGTTCTCCAATTCGACCACGGCCGGCAATCATATCCGGGAACAGGTGCAGCAATTCATGCAGCAATCCTTTAAGGACATCGGCGTCGAGATGACCATCTCCAACCTCCCCCCGGCTGTCATGTGGGGCGAATACTGGATGCAGTCGAAGTTCGACTCCGTCGTGGTCGGTCTCGATTTCCTTACCGGACCGGATCCCGATACGTCCGACTATTTCCTCACGAGCTCGATCAACGCAAAGGGAGGTGCGGGTCAAAACACATGGCAGTACTCCAATCCCGAAGTCGACAAGCTCCTTGCCGAAGGCGGGCAGGTCTTCGTGCCGGAAGAGCGCAAGAAAGCCTACCTCAAAATCCAGGAGATCATGCGAGACGACCTGCCATTCCTGCCGATCTTCCAATACGCAACGATTCGCGGACGCAAGAAGGGCATGACCGGTTTCACGCCAAACGTGAACAATCGCATCGACTCCTGGAACGTCGGGACCTGGTACTGGGAGCAGGCATAGGATCTGCAGGGCCAGGGCAACGATCCCTGGCCCTGTTCTGCCTTCGAACCTCCATCGGAGATCGACGCAATGACACGCTACATATTGAACAGGCTCGGACAAAGCCTTGTGCTGCTCGTGCTGGTATCCATGATCGGCTTTGCGGTGCTGAATCTGGCACCG
This sequence comes from Phyllobacterium sp. P5_D12, assembly GCF_054049495.1. Lineage (NCBI taxonomy): Bacteria > Pseudomonadati > Pseudomonadota > Alphaproteobacteria > Hyphomicrobiales > Phyllobacteriaceae > Phyllobacterium > Phyllobacterium sp. P5_D12. The sequence continues at coordinate 2,320 of NZ_JBFUMG010000545.1, forward strand.
GGCGGTCCGTTGTCGCAATTTGCGCTGACACCTGGCATGACGCAGGCAGACCTTGACCGTATTTCCGCACAGATGGGCCTCGATCGGCCGCTGGTCGTGCAATATGCAGATTGGTTCTGGCGCTTGCTGCGCGGCGATTGGGGCAGGTCGTTCAGAGACAGCCGCCCTGTTCTCGATGTCATCGGTGGTCACTTCGGCGCTACTCTATTGCTGATGGGCACCGCAACGGTGATTTCGGTCACCATCGGGACCTGGGTCGGCATCAAGGGAGCGACGAAGCGCTACTCCATCTTCGACTATGCAGCAACAGTTGGCGCCATGGTGGCGCTGTCGATTCCGACGTTCTGGTTCGGACTTGTCGCGATTTACATCTTCTCATTGAAGCTCGGTTGGCTGCCGGCGGGCAATATGTACACGATCGGCAATGGTTCGTTCCTGGACTATGCCATCCATCTCATTATGCCAGCCATGGTTCTGGCATTGGTCGACGTGGCGGTATGGAGCCGCTACATGCGCACTGCGACGCTCGATGTGATCAATCAGGATTTCGTTCGTACTGCGCGTGCCAAAGGCATGACGCCGCGGCGTGTATTGATGAAGCACGTCGTCGGCAACGCGCTGTTGCCGATGATAACCTTGGCGGGACTACAGGTG
>NZ_JBFUMG010000546.1:0-2973 GCF_054049495.1 Phyllobacterium sp. P5_D12
GCCAAAGCCTGTGGCTGCACCTGCAGACAAGCCGCTCTCGGTACCCAATCTGGTGCAGGTTCCCCATAATATCCACGAAGCCGTGGCATGGTTCCGTAGCGAGATCGACTTCATGACCGGAGAGGTGGAAACCTTGCGCAACCGCGCCTGGAATCTCGAAACCAGCCTGCGCAGCCTCAAGGAAGCTCCAGCCAAGGCCGCGGTATGACGCAGAGCCGCGCGCAATTCAGCCGACGTTCCTTTCTGAGCCTCGCAGGCTTGGGAATTGCTTCGGCTGGATTGCTGAGGCGGCCTGCACTTGCTCACGCGCTTTGCTCGGATATTCCCGTTCCGCTCCAACGCGCGCGAGGCAAATGGCAACTCTCGTTCAATGATGATTTCACCGACAATGCCGCCTTCGATCAACGCTGGATCAAGGTTAGTGACAGCGGCGGAGAGACCAGGAGCATCCGGATACCCGGGAATGTTGCAATTTCGGGCGCCGGGCTTTCATTGAAACTTGGCCGCAACACGGGCAAGTTGAGTGACAAGCGGCCGTTCAGTGGCGGGTATGTGCGAACGCGTGATTTTCGCCAATGCTACGGTTATTTCGAGTGCGAAATGAAGATCGCCAATGAGCCCGGCGTCAATAACGCGTTCTGGCTTACCTCCGTGCGCGAGAGTGAAGGCGATACCCGCTTTGAGCTCGACGTGGCAGAAGCCAAGTATCCCAATCTGGTTCAAGTGACAGCGCGTCGCTGGTTACCTGACAGGCAGGTTTTATCCAAGACTTACCGCCCGCGCTTGAAACTGGCCGATGCTTTCCATCGCTACGGCATGTTGTGGAGCAAGGACCGGTTTCAGTTCTTCTTTGATGACCGGAAAATATACGAGGTTGGAAACACCTTCGCATACACGCCCGCGCAGCTTCTCTTCAGCAACGCGGTCGCGTCTTTCGCCGGTAAAGATGACGGCGATGTGAATGGCGCGGCAACCTCGGTGAAAAGCATTCGCGTATTCCAAAACAGCGAGTGGCAGGACGTGCCGCTCTGGAGGTGTTCATGAGTGATGATTTCGTTTCCACGTCGCGCGCAGACAAGAGCAAGAAATATCTCCTGGGCAAAAATGGCTGGATTTTTCTCGATCATGATTCAAATCGCGTTATCGACCAGATCACCGGTCGTCATCTGCTGGATCAGCAGGGTGTTGACGCTTGGCGAAAACTGATCCTCGAACGCGATCAATATGTAGCTTCGGTCGGTGCTCAACATCTGATGTTCGTGGCTCCGAACAAAGAGCTCGTCTATTCAGAACAACTTCCGGACTGGGTGGAAATTGCCGAACAACGCCCCATCCACCAGATCATGGCTGCCCTTGGCCCGCAACGCGCGCGGAAAATCATTTATCCTCTTGAGGCAATCCGCGCGGGGAAAATGCAAGGGTTAACCTATCCGAAAAGCGATACGCACTGGAGCGGATTTGGGGCATATATCGGCTATCAGGCCTTTTGCGCAGGCCTTTCAAATAGTGGCATCGAACCGCTGCGGGTCGAAGGCTCACGCGTGGCTTTTGAAGAGGTCCCCTATGTCGGTGATCTTGGTATCAAGTTCGAACCGCCTGTTTCTGCGCCCACTTTGTCCGCCCGCATCGAAGGCGCCGCTGGCCGCCTCGCCTTCGACAACCGCATTCCGAACCGCGGGAGGATCAGGGTTTTTGTCAACAAGGACACAACGCTGCCGCGTTGCGTGATGTTCGGCGATTCCTTTGGCGGTAACCTGTTACCTTTCCTCAAGGAGAGTTTCAGCACGCTCGTCTATGTCTACGGCAAATCATTTGATCGCGAGTTGATCGAGGCCTACCAGCCGGATGTTGTCCTGTCGCAATTCGTCGAACGCTTCTTGATCGAGCCACCCATCGATACGCCGAGCTTCACCTACGCTTCGGTGGTTCGTACCAAGCTGAAGCTTCTGTCGAAGGAAGATTTGGCATTCGCAACACAACAAGCGGCCAGCATCGAACCTGCCATCTTCCCGGTTCGCGCTGTCTATCAGGCGCTGTTGTCCGCACATAGCGGCAAAGCCATTCCTCCCGATCTTGTGGCGGAGCTGAAAAACCATCATCCGGACAATCCTGAGGCACAGCACATGGTCTCGGTCGAATTGTCCCGGCTTGGTGAGAAGCTGGATGAGGCGCGTATTTACGCGGAGCGTGCGGTCAGCTCTGAGCCGTGGAATGCGCGCTCGCGGCATCAACTGGCCTTGACCCTGATGCGGCTGGAACAGCCTGAAGAGGCTGAAGCCCAACTGCGCAAAGCCGTCGAACTCGATCGCAGCGTCGATTGGTGGAATTATCAGCTCGCGCAGGTGTTGTTTCGGCAACAGAAATACGAGCCCTGCACTGACGCCTTGCGCGAATACATTGCCCGCCGGCCAGATTCGTCCGATGCCTGGCAGTTACTCGGGCGCTGCTACGAAGCTTTGAACAATATCGAAGACGCTGCCGAAGCGTTTGTGCGCGCATCCGATGCGAAGCCCGAATGGACCTGGCCGCTGTTGAAGCTTGCCAACCTTCGCGTTCGCAACAAGACCAATCCGGAACAGGGTCTGATCGCCACAGATCGCCTGCTCGAAACTCTCTTCCATGCCCGCGAGCGCGCGGAAGTCTACATGCTGAGATCACAACTCTACGAGGTGAACGGGCAACGCGACAAGGCTATCGACGCTGCTGTTCGAAGCACCGAACTTGCGCCGGATTGGCAATGGGCCGAGAAGACGCTGGCGCGGCTGCGTGCACAAGAAACGCGCCAGGCCGGTACAGCTAAATCGAGATAGCAATATCAGCGGGATTTCTATCCAGATCGGCAGGTCGGCCAAACCGTCTGATCAAACCCTCTCGAGTGCGACGGCAATCCCTTGCCCAACGCCAATGCACATGGTGGCAAGTGCACGTCTCGCGCCGCGCAGATTGAGTTCCAGCGCGGCGGTGCCTGTGATG
>NZ_JBFUMG010000547.1:0-2962 GCF_054049495.1 Phyllobacterium sp. P5_D12
GATCCCGCCCTCGACCCAAGCGCCGTAATATTCCGGCCAGGCGTTGAGCCGCCCATCCTGAGTGACATAGAGATAGATCCAGAAGCGTATCTCCGCATCATAGTTGAACCAGTTGTTCACCTCGACCTCAACCGGAATTCGGACGTAGACGTACATCTTTCCGGTCTCGTTGGGGTGGCCGTCCTTGCCATCCGGAAACAGGTCCCAGGTCAGGATGGGATCGCCCCGGGGCGACAGCTTTTCCTGCGAGGATATAGCAGCCGTGATCTGGCTGGGGGATACGAGGTTGCCGAGCGACTGGACGACTTCGTTCAAGGATTTCCGGTAGATGAGGACCGACGAAGTCCGATCGTTCATGAACGATCCGAGGGAAGAAAGCCTGGGATTGTCCCCACCATTGGCATCCAGTTTGACGTAACGGTCCCGGAAGCGATCCGTCTGGAAAAGGAACAGGCGGCCGCCAACCTCGTCGGGGCTCGCGCTATGCTCGGCGGACGAGACCCGGTCGTTGAAATTGTACCAGCTGAGGTTGACGAAGCCGGTCAGCAAGCCGCCCACGGACAGGTTGAGGAACATGGACGCGCCGTTGAAGTCTGAGTGCTGGTAGATGGTTCCGGTAACGTTATCGCCTTGGAACCCGCCCTTGCCCTTCCGCTTCCGTTTCTCGGCCAGCAGCTTCTTCGCTTCCTCGACCAGCCCGTCGATTTCCCTGTCCGTCCGTCCGCTGATGCCGATGCGATTGATCGCCATTTCGATCAGGATCGCGCCCTTGGCCGACGGCTCCTTCCGATATTGCTCAACCGCATCGCGCAATTGTTCCTCGGCCGACATCCCCGATCGGAAGAGGTCCGCCTTTTTGTAAGGTACCCCCAGGAACCCGCGATTGTACCGGATGTCATCGGGGCTGGGCTCGGGCGTCTGGGCGTCTCGCGGTGCCCGCGCCAATCGCGCCTTGGGCTTGTCGGACGAATTACCCGACTTACACGGCCGGCAGCGATGCATTTGCTCGCACAGCTCCTTCAGACGATCGCAGTCCATGAAGAGCTTTTCCAGTTCCTGCTTTTTCATTGGTTTGTCCCATTCAGCGCAATCACCTGACAGGAAGCCGCACCAGACTAAGTAGGCACGGCGTTGTCGGGTGGAGTTGAGGACGCTGTCCTCGGCGTCCATTCCCTGCCGTCGGGTCCTGCGCAGGTCGGACGAATGCTCTTGAAGGAACGGCCAGGCATGGCTCGCTGGGCCAAGTAGCCTAACCCGTCGCGCATTCGCTCAACTTGCTCGCGTCCCCGGCAAACCATACACTTTTGCTCTTCCTTTTACGAGCGGACAATGAAAGGCAAGACCAAGCACAGAAATGCAGTGTCTTAAAGAACCGTTGTATCCGGCTGACATTGCCCGAATGGCGCTTTGGCTGGCCGCAGATGGCAGCAGAATGTGCACCAGTAGGCCGACTTGTCGTACGAGGAGAGGCCGACGCGATTTGGCGGGGTGGGATCATCGACTTCGTCTTCACGCTGTAGGCGATGACGGGTCAGAAATCGCGCGCGTGCTTGTCGGAAATTGTTTTATCGTATTTGGATTACCCTTATGATGACGCGCGGAACTTCACGCGCCAGGCCGTTCCTGGTCAGCTACGTCGACGGGGCCGGACGTGACAAACCATTCCGAACGAGCTCTTTCCATTCTTCTCTGTGAAGACGAGCCGCTTATAATGATGCACGTTTCCGAATTTCTGCAATCCCGTGGAATTTCGGTCACCGAAACTGTGAAGGCTTCTGAAGCTCTAGCTGAGATGGCCATGGCCAAGTTCGACATCATTGTTGCGGATATCGAACTGCCAGATATTTCAGGCGTGGAACTGGCTAGATCTGCCCGCGCAATCGATCCTGAAATTGGCGTCATCTTTGCGACAGGCCATTTAGACCCGGAGAATGCTCGCCAAATACCAGCATCCCTGGTGTTGAGCAAACCATTTGGAGAGAAACAATTGTTGCGCGCAATCCGAAAGTTGACTGTCGATTCTTGACCGCGCCGGAAGAACGAAATTCGGAGGCTCACCGCRTAGATCATCGACCGTTGAGTCGTGCAATCTAGCTAAGGTATTACCCGTCTCGTATCGCTACCAATACGCTTATGCTGGAGACGTGATATTCAAGGGTGGCGCGTCATCTCGCAGCAATCCCTCAGCTTTGAGTTCGGCCCATAGTGCGCTCGGCAGTTCTTTCCCAAGGATGGCCCGGTTTGCATTGACCTCTGAAATACTTTGGCCTCCGGGAATTACCGAGACGACAGCAGGGTGATGAAGCGGAAAATTTAGCGCAGCCTCTATCATTGCAACATCGTGCCGCCTGCAGATGGCATCGATATGCTTCACACGTTCGATTACATGCAATGGCGCTTCTGAGTAGTTATAATGAGCGCCGGTGGTTGGTCCGCGAGCGAGGATACCCGAGTTGTAAGGACCCCCTAAAATGATGCCGATGCCACGTTCTTCACACATGGGCAGGAAGGTCTCCAGAGCATCCTGTTCGAGCAATGTGTACCGGCCCGCCAGCAGGAAAAGATCGAAGTCGCCCTGTTCAGCCAGATCCTGACACATTTGCCATTCATTTAGTCCCCCGCCGATGGCCTTAACTACGCCCTGGTCCCTGAGCGACAGCATGGCATGGTACCCGCCATCCATAAATTGATCGAGATAGGTCTGGCACTTCTCAAGCGTACCGTGTGTGAAGACATCCAAATCGTGCGCAAGAAGAATGTCGAACCTATCGAGGCCGGTCCGCTCCAGCGATATCTCGAAAGAGCGCATAACTCCGTCATAACTGTAATCATAAACCTCGCGACGATTGGGTGTATCAAAGAATTTGCCGATGCCCGTTCGCTGCTCCGGCGGGCAAGCTTGCAACAGCCTGCCGACCTTTGTGGATATGATGAACTCGTCTTGAGGCTTGGTCGTCAAAAA
>NZ_JBFUMG010000548.1:0-2958 GCF_054049495.1 Phyllobacterium sp. P5_D12
CGATACCGGTTCTCCGGAAGTCCAGGTTGCCGTTCTGACAGAGCGCATTGTCAATTTGACCGAACATTTCAAGGACCACAAGAAGGATAACCATTCCCGCCGTGGCCTACTCAAGCTTGTCTCGACGCGCCGCAGCCTTCTTGATTATCTCAAGAAAGTTGATCAGGGCCGTTACCAGACGCTGATCGAAAAGCTCGGCCTGCGCCGCTAATAACGGATTAAACCGGCGGATACGCATTGCGTTCCGCCGGTTTCTTTCATTCCGGTGAGGAATGAATTCTACCATGAGACAGGTCATGGGGCAGGATTGCTGGCAACTCGAAAGTGCGAGTTGCAAATTGTCTTGCCCGTGATTGGTCTAAATCGAAACGGGAGATCGATGCTGCTATCCAAAGGGAAGCGCGTCTTTCTCCACTGAAGGACAAGATATGTTTAATCAACACAAAGTTGAAATCGAATGGGGCGGACGTCCGCTCATTCTCGAAACCGGCAAGATCGCCCGTCAGGCCGACGGCGCCGTTCTCGCCACCTACGGCGAAACGGTCGTACTCGCGACAGTCGTTTCCGCCAAGGCCCCGAAGGCTGGTCAGGACTTCTTCCCTCTGACCGTCAACTACCAGGAAAAGACCTACGCAGCCGGCAAGATCCCCGGTGGCTATTTCAAGCGTGAAGGCCGTCCAAGCGAAAACGAAACACTGGTTTCGCGTTTGATCGACCGCCCGATCCGCCCGCTTTTTGCTGATGGCTACAAGAACGACACACAGGTCGTTCTGACCGTTATCCAGCACGATCTCGAAAACAACCCGGACATAGTCTCGATGATCGGTGCATCTGCTGCCTTGACGCTTTCCGGCGTGCCTTTCATGGGCCCGATCGGCGGCGCGCGCGTCGGCTACATCGGTGGCGAATACAGGCTGAACCCTACCGTTGACGAAATGCCGGAATCGAGCCTCGATCTCGTTGTTGCCGGTACAGGCGACGCGGTTCTCATGGTTGAATCGGAAGCCAAGGAATTGGCGGAAGACGTTATGCTCGGCGCCGTAATGTTCGGTCATCGCGCTTTCCAGCCGGTTATAGACGCGATCATCAAGCTCGCTGAAGTCGCCGCAAAAGAACCCCGCGACTTCCAGACAGACGACCTTTCGGCCGCAGAAGCAGCCGTTCTGAAGGTTGTTGAGTCTGATCTCCGCGATGCTTACAAGATCACCGACAAGCAGGATCGCTACAATGCGGTCGATGCGGCGAAAGCCAAGGTCAAGGCGCATTTCTTCCCGGAAGGCGTTGACGAGCCAGAGTTTTCTGCTGAAGAAATCGCAACGGTATTCAAGTCGGTTCAGGCGAAGATCGTTCGCTGGAACATTCTCGACACGGGCAGCCGTATCGACGGCCGTGATCTTTCGACAGTCCGTCCGATCGTTTCGGAAGTTGGTCTTCTGCCACGCACGCACGGCTCGGCTCTGTTCACCCGCGGTGAAACACAGGCCATCGTCGTTGCGACGCTGGGTACCGGCGAAGACGAGCAATATGTCGACTCGTTGACCGGCATGTACAAAGAAACCTTCATGCTTCACTACAATTTCCCGCCCTATTCGGTCGGTGAAACAGGTCGCATGGGTTCGCCAGGGCGTCGCGAGATCGGCCATGGCAAGCTCGCCTGGCGCGCTATCCATCCGGTTCTGCCTGCCAAGGAACAGTTCCCCTATACGCTCCGCACGGTCTCCGAGATCACCGAATCCAATGGTTCGTCGTCGATGGCAACGGTTTGCGGCACATCGCTCGCCCTTATGGATGCTGGTGTTCCGCTGCTCCGTCCGGTCGCCGGTATCGCCATGGGCCTAATCCTCGAAGGCGAGAAGTTCGCTGTTCTCTCCGATATCCTCGGCGACGAAGATCATCTCGGCGACATGGATTTCAAGGTAGCCGGCTCGGAAAATGGTATCACTGCCCTGCAGATGGATATCAAGATCGACGGCATCACCGAAGAGATCATGAAGGTTGCTTTGGCGCAGGCCAAGGACGGCCGTCTGCACATCCTCGGCGAGATGGCGAAGGCTATCACCGAAGGCCGTTCGGAACTCGGCGAATTTGCACCGCGCATTGAAGTCATGAACATTCCGACCGACAAAATCCGTGACGTTATCGGTTCCGGCGGCAAGGTCATTCGCGAGATCGTCGAAAAGACTGGCGCGAAGATCAACATCGAAGATGATGGTACAGTGAAGATTGCATCGTCCTCGGCCAAGGAAATCGAAGCTGCACGCAAGTGGATCCACTCCATCGTCGCAGAGCCGGAAGTAGGCGAGATCTATGAAGGCACAGTTGTAAAGACTGCCGACTTCGGTGCGTTCGTAAACTTCTTCGGCCCACGCGATGGTCTGGTTCACATCTCGCAGCTTGCTTCGGATCGTGTTGCCAAGACTTCAGACGTGGTCAAGGAAGGCCAGAAGGTCTGGGTCAAGCTCATGGGCTTCGACGAACGCGGCAAGGTTCGCCTGTCGATGAAAGTCGTTGACCAGGAAACGGGCAAGGAAATCGTTCAGGAAAAGAAGGCGCAGGAAGACGCTGAGTAATCTTCTGAATAGCTATAATGAAAGCGCGCCCTTGTGGCGCGCTTTTTTCTTGGCACAACATATCTATAGATGGATCCTTTATGGCCAACGGCGCCCTGCAGACGCTCTTCCTGCCTTTTGAAGACGAGATACTGGCTTTGCCAGACAAAGGCTCCGCATGGCTTTTTCTCGGTGCTGAAGTAGATCGCGATGTAAGTGATGAGTGGAAGACAAGCCTGACCTGTCTTCAACCATTCAAACCGGACTATTTGGCATTGCAGAAGGCGGGCTTTAGTGCTGCGCCAAGATTACTTGGCAATGAGCAGTTTGATGGCGCATTGATCTTGCTGGGCAAGCACAGGGGACGCAATGAAAACTGGTTGGCTCAGGCACTGAAGCACGTCAAACC
>NZ_JBFUMG010000549.1:0-2944 GCF_054049495.1 Phyllobacterium sp. P5_D12
GATTTTGGGCTATTCGGTTAATTTGGATTAACCATCGTAAAGTCGACAAAAATGCAACACCGCGTGTTTGGCGCGAGCGCTTGACGATTTGCCCGCACTCGATCATAAATGCCCGCATGAAAACGTCACCCGTAACGATTATTATTACCTGTCGGATTATTATCAGCTAGCGCTCGCTGGCCCGGCCGTTTTCGTCTCAAAAATCCTGACAAAGATGGGAAACGCGCCGGTCGCCAGACCAGCGCGATGATATGCGTTTTGACGATGAACCCCGAATTTCGAGATCCAGGACATGCCGCAGGAATTGAAGCTGTACAACACGCTCACGCGCACAAAGGAGAGCTTTGTGCCGATCGATCCGGATAATGTGCGCATGTATGTCTGCGGCCCAACGGTCTATGATTATGCTCACATCGGTAATGCGCGGCCGGTTATCGTCTTTGACGTGTTGTTTCGGTTGCTTCGTCATATCTACGGCGAAAGCCATGTAACCTACGTGCGCAACATCACCGACGTCGACGACAAGATAAATGCGCGGGCGGCCCGCGATTATCCGGACCTGCCTTTGAATGAAGCGATCCGCAAGGTCACTGAATTAACCAACGAGCAATTCCAAGCGGATGTGGCAGCGCTCGGCAATCTCCAGCCTTCATCTCAACCACGCGCGACCGAATATATTGCTGAAATGGCGGCGATGATCGATCGCCTCGTCGAGCGTGGCGTCGCCTATGTCGCCGACGGCCACGTATTGTTTTCGCCATCGGCGATGAATGCCGGCAACGGCCCGCGCTACGGGTTGCTCTCGCGCCGTTCATCTGACGACATGATTGCCGGTGCGCGCGTCGACGTTGCCTCTTACAAACGCGACGAGATGGATTTCGTTCTGTGGAAGCCCTCGAAGGAAGGGGAGCCGGGCTGGCCGTCGCCTGCGGGCATCGATCGTCTCGGGCGCCCGGGCTGGCATATCGAGTGCTCGGCCATGTCGATGGCGAAGTTGCTTGAACCATTTGGTGGCGGGTTGCAATGCGACGATCCCGTAAAGAACATTTTCGACATCCACGCCGGTGGCATCGATCTGGTGTTCCCTCACCATGAAAACGAGCTTGCCCAGTCCTGCTGCGCCTTTGGCACTGACCGGATGGCCAATGTCTGGATGCACAACGGCTTCCTGCAGGTTGAGGGCCAGAAAATGGCCAAAAGCACCGGTAATTTCGTGACGATCCATGAATTGCTGGAGACAGACACGTTCGGCGGCCGTAAATGGCCGAGCGAGGTGCTGCGCCTTGCCATGCTCATGACCAACTATCGCGAGCCGATCGACTTCAGTGTCAGAAAACTAGAGGAGGCAGAGAACATCCTCGCCAAAGCCCGCGAATATGTGGGTGATGCTGGCATCGGAGGCGTTCCGGACGAGGCTATCGATATCCTGTCGGACGACCTCGCAACGCCAGGCCTTATCAATTGGCTGGCATCGATCAGGAAGTCGCGCGTCCTCGATCCTGAGGCGTATCGTGCTGTGTTCGCGCTGCTGGGCATTGATTTGAGCGTAGAAAGCGTCTCACGCGAGCTAGAGAATGAAATCGAAACCAAGATCCGCAATCGCCTGTCTTTGCTTGCAGCCAAGAGTTTCCCTGAAGCTGACCGCATCCGTGATGAATTGCTGGAAAAAGGCGTTCAATTGAAGGACGGAAAAGATCCCGCTACCGGCGAACGTGTCACGACCTGGGAGATAAAGCGATGAGTCTGGATAACAAGCCCGTATACACTGGCGGTTGCCAATGCGGTGCGATCCGCTTTCGCGTGGAGGGTACACTCGGTGACGCATCGATCTGTCATTGCCGCATGTGCCAAAAGGCCTTCGGCAACTTTTTCGCGCCCCTCACATCAGTGCGCGGCGCGGATTTTGAGTGGACACGGGGCGAGCCCAAGCGGTTTCAATCGTCTAATCACGTCAAGCGGGGTTTTTGCGCGAACTGCGGAACCCCGTTGACCTATGAAGCACCGGACGGTGTGGCACTTGCTATCGGTGCGTTCGATGAACCTGAAGAATTGGCGCCCACCATTCAGTGGGGCATCGAAGACAAACTGCCTTACGTTGATGATCTGTCGAAACTCCCCGGATACACATCTGACAGCGATGCGGAATCGGTGGAATTCCTGAAAACGATGATATCCTATCAGCACCCCGACCATGACACGGAGCAGTGGCCGCTACTGGGGTCGCGAGGGGAGGCGGGCGAGTGACAAAAGAACGGATCTATCTCTTCGACACGACATTGCGCGATGGCCAGCAAACGCCTGGTATCGACTTTTCAGTTGAGGACAAGAAAGTCATTGCATCCATGCTGGATGAGTTCGGCTTCGACTATGTCGAGGGCGGCTATCCGGGAGCCAACCCGACCGACACCGCCTTCTTCGCCGAAAAGCGTACGAAGCATGCAAAATTCGCAGCTTTCGGCATGACCAAACGCGCCGGCGTCTCGGCCTCCAATGATCCCGGACTTGCAGCACTCATCCGTTCGCCAGCTGACACCATATGCTTTGTCGCCAAAAGCTGGGACTATCATGTTCGCGTAGCGCTCGGCTGCACGAATGAAGAAAACCTTGAGTCCATCGATGCTTCCGTTCGTGCTGCTGTTGAGGCAGGCAAGGAAGCCATCGTCGATTGCGAGCACTTCTTCGATGGCTATAAGGCCAACCCGGAATACGCGCTCGCCTGCGCCAAGACCGCCTACGACGCAGGAGCCCGCTGGGTCGTCCTGTGCGATACCAATGGCGGCACGCAGCCCGCGGAAGTCACCGAAATCGTCCGCGCCGTGACGAAACACATCCCCGGCGATCATCTTGGCATTCACGCGCACAATGATACGGAGCAGGCAGTCGCCAACTCGCTGGCTGCAATCGATGCAGGTGTCCGCCACGTGCAAGGCACACTCAACGGTAT
>NZ_JBFUMG010000550.1:0-2941 GCF_054049495.1 Phyllobacterium sp. P5_D12
GGTCGACGAAGCGCGACATGAGCTGATCGAACCAGCCGCCAATCACTGCTGCGGCAAAACCCAGCACCGAGCCCAGGATAAATGACAATGCCGTCGCCATTGCTGCGATGAATATCGTGATACGCGCGCCGTAGATCATGCGCGACAGCAGATCGCGCCCGAGATTATCGGTGCCGAGCCAGTACTTTGCAGAACTTGGCTCCCACACATCGCCAACGGTTTCGCCAACAGAGTACGGAGCGACCCAGGGGGCGAAGATTGCCGCGAAGAGAAACAGCGCGGTGATAATGAGGCCGATCCACGCGCTGATAGGTATGGTCTTGATATTCAGCATCTGCCGGGCCTCACTTCGGATGTCTGAGGCGGGGATTGGAAACAATCGCCACGATATCAGCAACAATATTGAGGCTGATATAGACAGCCGCGAAAACCAGCCCGCATGCCTGAACGACCGGAACGTCGCGTTTGGCAACGTGATCGACCAGATATTGACCCATGCCGGGATAGACAAAAATCACCTCTACGACGACCACGCCAACGATCAGGAACGCGAGATTGAGCATGACGACGTTGACGATCGGCGCGATAGCATTGGGAAAGGCGTGACGGGTAATGATCTGGAATGGCGTCAGCCCTTTCAGTTCAGCCGTCTCGATATAGGCGGACTGCATCACGTTGAGAATTGCCGCTCGGGTCATGCGCATCATGTGTGCGAGAACAACAAGCGTCAGTACCGTGACCGGCAGGGCAATGGCGCTCAGGCGTTCACCAAATGGCATCCCCTCGTAAACTGTCGAAACGCTTGGAAACCATTGCAGCTGCACGGCAACGAAATAGATCAGCAGGTAACCGGTGAAGAATTCCGGTAATGAAGTCGAGGCGAGACCAAGCCCGGATATGATCTTGTCGACGGGGCCGTTACGGTAGCGAACGGCGAGCAGCCCGAGGCCGATTGCCAGCGGAACCGAAACCACCGCCGCCGCCGAAGCGAGGAACAGCGTATTCCACAGCCGGTCCTTCAGCGACGTGGCGATGTCCTGCCCGCTGGAGAGAGCCGTGCCGAGATTGCCGGTCAGTATACCGCCAAGCCAACGGAAGTAGCGGATATAGGCCGGATCGTTGAGGCCCATGTCACGCCGCAAATTTTCGAGAGCTTGCGGCGTGGCGGATTGTCCGAGAATGGACTGCGCGACGTCTCCAGGCAGAATCTGCGTGCCGACGAATATCAGCACGGAAACAGCAAGGAGAAGGAGTACGCCCATCGCAATGCGCTGGGCGACCAGTTTTAGGACAGGCGTACTCATCCGCCGACCTCTACGCGATCAGCCAGCAGCGCGACAATGCATAACCGCCGCTCATCTCCTGATTGCCGTCCGGCACCCAGCCGCCAACCTTCTTGCTCGTCGCATCGATGAAGTCATTGAACATCGGCACGATGACGCCGCCCTCGTCGCGTACGATGACATTCATGTCGCGATACATTGCCTTGCGCTTGGCTTCGTCCAGTTCGCCGCGCGCCTGCAACAGCAGTTTGTCGAACTTCTCGTTGAAGAAGCGCGTGTCGTTCCAGTCGGCCTTGGAATAATAAGCCGTCGAGAACATCTGGTCCTGCGTCGGACGGCCACCCCAGTAGGATTCCGAGAATGGCTGCTTGTTCCAGACCTGCGACCAGTAACCATCGCCAGGCTCGCGCTTGACTTCGATGGTGATGCCTGCCTTGGCAGCGCTCTGCTGATAGAGCTGCGCCGCATCGATTGCGCCGGGAAATGCAACATCGGAAGTGCGAAGAAGCACCGAACCTTCGTGGCCGGACTTCTTGTAGTGGAATGCCGCCTTGTCCGGATCGTATTTGCGCTGTTCGATATCGTCCGAAAACAGCGGGTATGCCTTGTTGATCGGCGTGTCGTTACCTACGGAACCGTAGCCGCGCAGAATGGTCTTCACCATCTCTTCGCGGTTCATGGCATACTTCAGCGCCATACGCAGATCCATATTGTCGAACGGCGCGGTATTGCAGTGGGCGATGAAAACGTAATGCCCCTTGCCCGCAACGTTCTGGATTGTCACGCCCGGCACACGCTTGACGAGATCGACGATCTTCGGCTCGACGCGGTTGATCATGTGTACCTGACCGGACTGCAGAGCCGCCGTGCGGGCCGTCGCATCGTTGATGACGATGATTTCGATCTGCTCGGCATGACCGCGCTTGTCGCCGTCCCAGTAGTTGGGGAATTTCGTCCCGATATGACGTACGCCCGGCTCATCGGTCACCACCTTGTATGGTCCGGTACCGATACCGGCAGTCGGCTTGTCCTTGCCGCCGCCCGGCTGGATCATCAGGTGGTAGTCATCCATCAGGAACGGCAGATCGGCATTGGCTTCTTTCAGTGTGAAAACAACAGTATCGCCGTCTTTCTTCACGCTCTCGATGCCGCCCATGACGCCGAGCGCACCGGATTTCGAATTGGCATCCGAATGACGCTCCATCGTGGCGACGACATCGTCCGGTGTCATCTCCTTGCCGTCATGGAACTGCACGCCCTTGCGGATCTTGAAGGTCCAGACCTTGGCATCGTCCGATGAGCCCCATTCCGTCGCGAGTTTCGGATTGAGCTTGCCGTCGGGCTGGATCTCGACGAGCTGTTCGCCCCACTGGCGGCCGAATTTGTACGGAACCTGGCTCTGCCACGTCGCGGGATCGAGACTGTCAGTGGAAGCGCCGCCTTGCATGCCGGCTTTCAACGTTCCGCCCTTGACCGGACCTTCGGCAAGCGCAGCGCTTGAAAGCAGGGAATTGGCGAAGACCGTGGTGACGCCAAGAGCCGCGGCGCGGCCGAGAAAGTCGCGGCGCGAAAGCTTGCCAAGTGCAACCCTGCGGCTGAGATAATCGAGTTCGTTTGACATATCTATTCCCCTTCTTCTGCTTGCGACGCCCGGCGTC
>NZ_JBFUMG010000551.1:0-2938 GCF_054049495.1 Phyllobacterium sp. P5_D12
ACTCCAGAGCGTGTCGCTCCGAAACGGCCAATCTCACATCGGCTCAGATGGGCTGCTGATACTGTGTCCCCGGGCTTTCGTCAAGCCTGAAGCCACAATATTATTGAGGTTTGCAGCGATTGCAGGCTCCTGCGGGCCTGAATGTAAGATAGTTTCGCCGGACGAGCATTTATTCAAGCAATATTTCGTATCTTGCACAGGGATTTCGTGGCGCTCGGTGACTTGGCGCGCCCATTTGTCTATTCTGAACGTCAAATCGCAGAATCAGGAACATTGCAATGTCTTCATCACCAGCCGAGTCGAAAACAGTTCATCTCATCGTCGCCGATGTCTGGAAGGACAAGGACGACGAGCCGCGCCAGGTTCACCTGCTGCTGATGAACGACGATGCCGACGGGCTGGTAGAACTGGCGCTGAAGATTCTCGCCAATTCCGGCTATGAGGAAGCCGAGCTTCTGGAGATCGGTACGCTGACCGACGAGCCCGAAGACGAACCGCACCTTTCCGCCTGGAAGACCGCCCTCACCGGCCAAGCGGCGCTGATCGAGTTCAACGAGTAGGGATTGGGCTTTCTCGTCATACGTCCAATTATGTCTAACGCAGTCTACGGTTGAGCTGATGGCATGCCGCACAAGCTCTGTGAGCCTTGGCGGATGACGCACGATTTGTCGCTGCACCGATGGGTTTGATTTTTTGACAGCTCAAATCGGCCCCCGCAAGGTTTTCGCACGAGAAGACTCGAATCCCCTACAAGAACCGCCGAAACCTGCACAAGAAATGCCGATTCTGGCGTAAGAATTTCTACCGCGAGTGGAGCTTTAGTTGTGCTCGATTGAGACTGTCATGAAAAAGGCCGCCCCGGATTGCTCCGGGGCGGCCTTTTGGTTTGGTGTTGGCTGCCAGCTTATTCGGCTGGCTGGCCTGTCATGTCCGTCAGCATCGGGCCGGCTTTTGCGGCGCTTGCTCCGGCTTCCTTGCGGCGCTCGTCGATGATCAACTCGTCGCGAGCTCCGGCAATGCGGCGGATCTGCTTGACCGTGCCGCCGGTACCTGCCGGGATCAGACGTCCAACGATGACGTTCTCCTTGAGGCCCTGCAGAGCATCCATCTTGCCGGCAACAGCGGCTTCCGTGAGGACGCGCGTTGTTTCCTGGAAGGACGCTGCCGAGATGAACGACGGGGTCTGGAGCGAGGCCTTGGTGATGCCGAGCAGCACCGGAGTGCCGTAGCCTGGCTTCTTGCCATCCTCTTCCAAACGCTCGTTAATTTCGTCCAGCTCGATCCGGTCGACGTGATCGCCGGAGATGAACCCGGTGTCGCCCGACTCGGTGATCTCGACCTTCTGCAGCATCTGACGAACAATCACTTCAATGTGCTTGTCGTTGATCAGAACGCCCTGCAGACGATAGACTTCCTGGATTTCATTGACGAGGTAGGAAGCCAAAGCCTCCACACCCTTGATCGCCAGGATGTCGTGCGGTGCAGGATTGCCGTCGAGGATATAGTCACCCTTTTCAATGGCATCGCCGTCCTGAAGATGGAAAGGCTTGCCCTTGGGGATCAGATACTCGACTGGCTCTACGGTTTCGTCGTTCGGCTCGATGACGATGCGGCGCTTGTTCTTGTAGTCGCGGCCAAAACGAACCGTACCATCGATTTCGGCGATGATAGCGTGGTCCTTCGGACGACGTGCTTCGAACAGTTCCGCAACGCGCGGCAGACCACCGGTGATGTCCTTGGTCTTGGCGCTTTCCATCGGAATACGGGCAAGAACGTCGCCCGCCTTCACATGCGAACCAGGCTCGACCGACAAGATCGATTCAACTGACAGCTGGAAGCGAGCATCGCCGCCCTTTGCCAGTTTCAGAACCTTGCCGTTCTTGTCCTTGACGACGATCGCAGGCTTCAGATCGGAACCACGCGGGGTGGAGCGCCAGTCGATAACCACGCGCTTCGTGATACCGGTGGACTCGTCCGTCGTTTCCGTAACCGAAAGACCATCGACCATGTCTTCGAATTCGACATGACCTTCGACTTCCGTCATGACCGGGCGGGTATAGGGATCCCACTCGGCAACACGCTGGCCGCGCTTAACATTATCGCCGTCATCGACATAGATGCGCGAACCGTAGGTGACGCGGTGTGTTGCGCGCTCCTTGCCGGTTGCATCGACAATGACAACAGCCATGTTGCGGCCCATGACGACCAGATGGCCATCCGAGTTGCGCACCACGTTGCGGTTGCGGATCTGGACCGTGCCTTCATAACTGGCTTCGAGGAACGACTGATCGACCACCTGCGCAGTACCACCAAGGTGGAACGTACGCATCGTCAACTGCGTGCCTGGTTCACCGATGGACTGAGCAGCGATAACGCCGACAGCCTCACCCTGGTTGACCGGGGTACCACGGGCCAGATCGCGGCCGTAGCACTTGGCGCAGATGCCGCCACGGGTCTCACAGGTGAGAGCCGAACGGATGCGAATCGACTGAACACCAGCCTTTTCAATGGCATCGATATCGAACTCATCGATGATGTTGCCACCCTTGACAAGCACGTCACCCGAAACCGGATGCAGGATGTCTTCAAGTGCCGTACGGCCGAGAACACGCTGACCGATGGTCGCAACAACCTGACCGGCATCGACGATCGGTTGCATCGTGAGGCCCGTTGTCGTGCCGCAATCAACCGAAATGACGATACAATCCTGAGCGACGTCAACGAGACGGCGTGTCAGATAACCAGAGTTGGCCGTCTTCAAGGCGGTGTCGGCAAGACCCTTGCGGGCACCGTGGGTCGAGTTGAAGTACTCGTTCACGGTCAGGCCTTCCTTGAAGTTCGAAATGATCGGCGTTTCGATGATTTCGCCCGAAGGCTTGGCCATCAGACCGCGCATACCGCCCAGCTGGCGCATCTGGTTCGGCGAACCACGAGCACC
>NZ_JBFUMG010000552.1:0-2922 GCF_054049495.1 Phyllobacterium sp. P5_D12
TGCCGCGGCATTCAGGAGCTGAATGTCGCGCTAGGCGGTACACTTGCTACCGAGATACAAGAGCTCGACGGGCGCATGGACCACCGCGCGCCGCAATCCGATCAACAAACCGAACGCTTCGCCATTCGTCATCCTGTGCACATCAAACCGGGATCCTGTCTGGCGAATGTCATGCAAAGCGACGCTATCCAGGTAAACTCCGTACACCGGCAAGCCATCGACAAGCCCGCGCCACAGCTTGACATTGAAGCAGTTGCCGATGACGGCACGATTGAGGCCGTTTCAGTCAAAACCGCCCGGGCCTTCGCTGTTGGCGTTCAATGGCACCCGGAATATTGGGTAAAAAGTGATAGTCCCTCACGCAAGATATTTGCAGCATTTGGCGACGCCGCGCGCGCTCACAAGGCAAGCCGTGAGCGAATGCAGGCGGCGGAGTAATTTAGAACGCGTTAACGCCCTCAGTCGACATCGATAGAATTACAGAACGCGGCTCGACACTGATGTAGGCGAGACCGTCGCTCGGGCTGAATTCTACGATCGTACGACCAAGGTTATCGGCAAGGTCAATCGTGCCATCTTCGTTATTGTGCCAGGTCCTGGCGTTTGCCAACGGCTGATAGAGATTTCCGCAGCTGCTGTCGATCGTGAGCGCATTGTGGCCGGGTGTGCCATTTTCCACAGGAAACGCCTTGCAGCTCGCCCCTCCGCCTGGGCTACTGATGACAAATCTTGGCACATCATGGCTACCCGTATCCGCTGGTACAGACGCAGTCGTCTGTATATCGACGTCAGCATCTTCGTCAGAGGTAAAAGTCGCGAAATCGAGGAACATGGCGACCACTGCCGTTGCAGTGATAAAGCCAAGACAAGTCGTTTTACCCAGCAACATACTATACTCCACGGGAAACAAACGCCCTGTGAAGCCTAGTCGCGTAGAATTAATGAAGCGTGAAGCAGCATCCGGATAAGCTATCTGGCGCGCTGCAACTATCTCTCTTTTGGTTTTGAGGTCGACTGCCGGATTCGCAATTCCGGCTTGATCAATTCCTGCCGCGCGTGCGTGTCGGCACCGTTAAGCTGATCGAGCAGAGCCCTCGCTGCTCGCTGTCCTACTTCGCGTTGGCCGTTCCACACAGTTGTCAAAGCCGGCGTAGCGATTGCCGCCTCTTCAAGATCGTCATACCCCGTGACGGAAATATCAACGCCAGCAACCAATCCGGCGCGAGCAATGCCATTCATCATGCCGATCGCCGAAAGATCATTCCAGCAGACCGCAGCAGTCGGATGATCTTTCAAGGCAAGAAACTGAGGTGCGGCATCAAAACCGGCCTGTTTGGTTCGCGGGCCAGGTATGCGCCACTCCGGTTTTGCCTCAAGGCCCGCTTTTTGCATTGCATGAAGATAGCCTTCGTAACGATCGCGGCCTGTGGATGTCTGATCGGTGCCGCCCACCATGGCGATGCGTGTATGTCCCAAGGAAATAAGGTGGTTTGTGGCAAGGCCAATGCCATAAGCATCATCCCCGCGAAAGACCGGTACATTGGCATCCTTGACAGTTCGGGCGATCAGCACAACCGGCAATCCATTTTCCTCCGCCATGCGAATATCTTCCGCCGGGGTACCAATAGCCGGGGACATAATAACCCCGTCTCCCCCGAGTTGCAGCACGGTATCGATGAATGTCCGTTGCTTATCCAACTGATCATAGTGATTGGATAAAATGAATGTCTGACCGGAACGATCCAGTTCGCCCTCGATTGCACGCAATATTTCTGCAAAGAACGGGTTCATGATGTCGTGAACCACGACACCCACAATGCCCGATCGCGAAGTGCGAAGGCTGGCTGCGCGCCGGTTATAGATGTACCCAATGGCGCGCGCGTGTTCTTTTATCTTTTCACGCGTCTGATCGGCCACAAGCGGACTATCTCGCAAAGCCAGCGATACGGTTGCTGTAGACACTTTCAGCGCGTCGGCAATGGTCGATAGCTTAATTTTCTGCGCCAAAAAAACCGCCTCCCCACAGTATCATCAAATAAGCCAATTTATGGTACTCGGCGTTATGCCATTGCAATCAAATAAATCAAAGTCCTTTCAAGCCCGCCGCCCGCGACTGCCGTTCGCGGTGCACGACGAAAAGACCACTGCCAAATGATAATAACCGCACCAAAGAGCGTATATGCATCCGGAAACTGGTTGAAAAACAGATATCCGAAGGCCAGCATCCAGATGATTTGCAGGAACGGATAGGGCGCTAGCGCAGCCGTCGTCGCTCTTCTGTAAGCCAGGATGATCAGATAATGGCCAAGACCGCCAAAAAAACCGAGTATCAGCAGTAGAACAATCTGAAACGGTGTATCCGGAATGACTGCCTGCATCACCGCAGGTGACATCAATATAGCCGGTGCAAGGGCAGAAAAGAAAATCAGACTTTCTGGAGATTCCGTTACCGCCATACGCCGCGTCAAAAGCACGTATAGCGAATAGCTTAGCATCGCAGCGATCGAATAAGGCAATCCGGGATTGAGCGCGCCAAATCCCGGGCGGGCAATGATCAGCACTCCTGTGAATGCGACGATAATGGCTGCCCACCGCCTCCATCCTGCCCATTCGCCGAGCAAGGGACCTGCCAAAGCTGCGATTACCATCGGCGCTGCAAAAGTTATGGTGATCGTCTCGCCGAGTTGCATCGTCTGTAACGCATAAAAGTTGAAATATGTTGAGCCAAACAAACAAAGCCCACGCAGGAATTGAAGGGGGATATTGCGAACCTTGAAGAGCCGCGGATTTGACCATGCGCGAAAGAAGATCAGCGCCAGGATCGCGTGTTCCACAAACCGCATCCAGGAAATGAACGCCGTGGGAATACCAGACAGAACCAGATATTTAGCACTGGAATCGAGACATGAGAACAGAAAGCCG
>NZ_JBFUMG010000553.1:0-2920 GCF_054049495.1 Phyllobacterium sp. P5_D12
ACCATAAATCGCCCACCCCTCCATGGGCGGCGATGTATCTTTGTGCAGAGTCATTGCCAACCACCACATCTCTGCTTCCTTCGGCAGCAAAGAGTTGACCTTTGTACCGTGCGATTTCCACCAGTGGGTGAATGCGGTAGATATCCTCGAAGTAGGGTTGGCGGAGATGGACACCAACAACGTCGACGCCTGTTTGACCACTTTGCAGCCCTGCAGACACGAGGCCTTTTCCGAACAGACTTTCAAAAGTTGCTGGTGGGTTGGCAACAGCAGACCACAGCGCAAGCGCCTTGGGAATCCCGCTACGCGAAGCGACAATGGTAGCCACTAGTCCACCCTGACTGTCTCCAATTATGCCAATTCGCGTCGCATCTACACGATTATCTGTTTCTAGGTATCGCAGGGCCTTTAGCCCATCGTCGATTTGTCGGGAGAATGTCGTATCCGCAAACGAGCCCTCGCTGTCGCCGGCCCCACGAAAATCAATACGTAGGCTGGCGATGCCCGCAGCAGCAAGTGCCTTGGCCGCACGAGGAAATATGCCCTCCTCGTCGCGATAACCAGCAAAACCATGTAACATCAATACAACTGGCGCATGACCCTGGGCCGGCAAAGCGAGGGTACCGACGACTCTCATGTTCTCGACAAAAAACGATATGATTTGCTCATTCGTACGGGCGCTGGAAGATCCCACGCCGATATAAATGCAAAAAACAACAATCCAAATTCTTCGGGACACCATGGCTGAAGCTCTCAGTGAATGCGCACAGCGTACCGCGTAACAGAACCAAAGAATATTCGGCCGAAAGACTTAAAAGCGAGGATAGGGGAGTGCTCATAGTAAGTGACGGACGAGTCGAGAAATTCATCTTATGGTGCAGACGGACCGAGCAAATCAATCGGCGGTCCTTGATTCACTCAACCGATTGCTGAGTAGGACACCGTGTTCCTCCACTGGCTATCGCCGCGTTGCCGGTCGCTGCGCAGCGCTCGAACAGTTGCTCTCTCGTTAATCGACCGCATCGCCCTTATGTTCACAACAATACCTCTCCAGTCTAGTGTGGGATATTAATGCCTGGTTTCTGCCGCCGCTCTTCGGCCCATTTAGACGCTTCTTCATCGTGCCTGAAGAAAAGTCCTCTTATGAGCCGCTCTGATGGCATGGCTATTAACGAGGGCCGCAATGGCGCTGAATTCCCCTAAAGACATGTCCCGGTTTCAACACCGCAGGCGCATTGCCCTTGCAGTTGTCATTGGTTTGATCCTTATCGCCCTTCTCACCATTCGCTCCGCTTGGAGCAATGACTGGACCCATGAATTCGTCGAGGACTTCGGTATCGGCGTGATCGTCTTGGCGATCCTGGGCCGGATGTGGTGCACGTTCTACATTGACGGACGCAAGAGTGCCGAGATCGTCCGATTTGGACCTTACTCGATAAGCCGTAACCCGCTTTATATGTTCAGTACACTGGGTGCGGCGGGCATTGGCATGCTAACCGGCAGCCTGACCGTGGCGATGGTGCTCGCCTTCCTCTGTTATGTGGCCTTCTATCATTCTGGCGGAGGAAGGCTATCTGGAAAATATGTTCGGTGAGGCCTATAGCGATTATAAGCGGGAAGTGCCGCGCTTCTTCCCCAAGCTTTCGCGTTACAAAGAGGCCTTCGTCCTGAGCGTCAAGGCCTCCACGCTTTACAGGACGCTCACCGATGGTTTGGTCTTCTTCGTTCCATATCCATTATTGGAGTTTGTGGGGTATCTGCAGGGCGCGCACATTCTTCCGGTACTCTTGCGGCTTTACCAAGCTTTTCGCGGCTCACGCGATTTCGTCGCTGATATAAATCTGGCTTGGAAGCTGGGTATAGCCGCGCTGCCCTAAACTAGGGACATTTGGTGGGGAGCTGTCACCTTGTTTTTGGCTTATTGAATTGTCGATATTGATCATTGGCATGAGCCAGCGCGTCGCCAAAAATTCGC
Organism: Phyllobacterium sp. P5_D12; assembly: GCF_054049495.1. NCBI lineage: Bacteria > Pseudomonadati > Pseudomonadota > Alphaproteobacteria > Hyphomicrobiales > Phyllobacteriaceae > Phyllobacterium > Phyllobacterium sp. P5_D12. Next base: position 1,976 of record NZ_JBFUMG010000553.1, read on the forward strand.
AATCACCGACAGCAAGCCATGGCTCAATGGAAAGCCGCCAGGCCCAGATCGTCTGAAACTGTCAGCACGGGATTTAACGCGCTTGTCATTCAAACAAAGTGTCAACACTTGCAGTATTCGGCATCCTATCTTCTGAAGGCGGTGTTGCGCGTCGGATATCTGCCGTCGAAGAGAACTGGAATGCCGGCGCCGGTCCTGGGATCGACCGCATGAATATGAAGGTGCGGTTCGGTCGAATTGCCCGAGTTACCGACCTGACCCAGGTGCTGACCGACGGACACGTGCGTGCGCGACCGAACTTGGATACTTCCTTGCCGAAAATGGGCCAGCTCAACCTGCATCCCATTGCATGACAGAATGATAGGGTTGCCGGCGGCATTGGCCCGGTCGGTCTTGGGCGGAGGCAAATCCGGCAAGCCGTCTTTAACTGAGACGACCGTCCCCTCGCAGGGACTGACTACGGACGCTCCGAAGATAAAATAGCTGGTAGGATCCGATGGCAGGATGCTCTTGGATCGAAAGCCAGCTTCGTTTGTCGCGCTGATGTCCAGGGCGTAGCGTTGCGCGCGATGACTGGCATGATAGTTAAGCAAGGCAATGCTACCGCCATGTGCGATCACAAAATGACCGCGCTCCAGGGGGAACGCGAGCGAGCGAGAATTCTCCGGCTTCGCAAATCCGGTCAGAATGTAGGCCAGTGCCGCGCTGAACAGTGTGAGCGAAACGCCCGTCGTCAAATGCTGGGCCCAGAACCGCGAAACTTTCGGAACACGCCACGGTCGCCGAACATGTCTGACAAGGGAGTCCGATGCCACGACCAAGACCAATCCTACGAGGATAAGGCGCGTCCAAAGCCCCGCAATGTCCCATCGGCCGAGAATTAACAGCAGGAAGAAAGCCGCCGTATCGAGCGCAACCATCCTGGGAAGCTGGGCTCGTCGAGTC
>NZ_JBFUMG010000554.1:0-2909 GCF_054049495.1 Phyllobacterium sp. P5_D12
GGCAGGCGCTGCTAAGGGCGGTCTCTTGGGCAACGATGCCGTAGAAGCCATGTACCCCTATACCCGAACGGACGCGACCGGTGCGCCACTCGACGGCAGCAAGCACAAGTACACCATCACCTTCGCACCCGGCCAGTTGCCGCCAGTGAATGCGTTTTGGTCGGTGACGATGTACGACGGCAAGAGCCAACTCCTGATCAAGAACCCGATCAATCGCTACCTCATCAACTCGCCGATGTTGCCGGGTATGAAGAAGAACGAGGATGGTTCACTCACCCTCTACATCCAGAAAGACAGCCCCGGCGCGGACAAGGAGGCAAATTGGCTGCCTGCGCCCAATGACACAATCTATCTCGTTATGCGCCTGTACTGGCCGAATCCTACACCGCCTTCGATCCTGCCGGCGGGCAAAGGGACATGGCAGCCGCCCGGTATCAATGTGGCGTAATAATTATCCCCGACCGTGCTGATGTGTGGTGCCCGATRAGGCGCCGTCACCGAGGAGCGAACTATGATACGCATGACGAGACTGCTTTGCGCCACCGCCGCAATGCTCCTGATGGGCTTGGGCACCACTTCGGCCGATACAGCGCCGAAGATGAAAATGACGACGCCTTTCGCATCGGGCGTTCCCGTGCCGGACAAGATCGAGTCCTCGATCGGGACGCTGAATCTCAATTACGGCTACCCGTCGGCCGATACCGTTGACAAAATCTACGAAAACCTGGACCGTTCGCGCGCGCTACAGGCCTATCTGCTGGCGATTCCGATCGTAAATCAGGCCGGCATGCGCGACTCGATACGCAAGTTCGGGCCTGATAACCAGACCGACGTAATCTGGGAAAATCTGGTCGATCCGAGAAGCGTAGAGCTGACGGCCAACGACAACACGATCTATAACTACATTTGGGTCGACACGAGCAAGGGACCGTTGGTGGCCGAGATTCCGCCCAAGGTTCTGGGGATGGTCGACGACTTCTGGTACAAGTGGGTGGCCGACGTCGGTATCACCGGGGCCGATAAGGGCGAGGGCGGCAAGTACCTCCTGTTGCCGCCTGGATTCAAGGGCGACATACCACCGGGTTATCACGTCGTGCGGCCGAGCACCTTCGGCAGCTACCTCGTCTTTCGTGCCTTCGTTGTGGACGGTTCCACCCAACCGGGGGTCGACTCGGTCAAGAAAGACCTGCGGATCTATCGCCTGGACGAGGCCGCCAACCCGCCGCCGATGGAATTCGTCAATGCCTCCGGAATTCCATCGAACTTCGTCGCACCGGGTGACTACTCGTTCTGGAGTCTGTTGAACCAGGTCATCCAGGAAGAGCCGGCGGACGGTTCCGATCCCACCACCTTGGGCCTGTTCGCCTCGATCGGCATCGTCAAGGGCCAGCCCTTCAATCCCGATGAGCGGATGAAGAAGATCCTCACCGACGCGGCCAACATCGGCGCTGTGACTGCGCGGACGATCGCCTTCAAGATTCGCTCGAAGGATGCGTATTTCTATCCGGACAGTACGTGGCGTCTGCCGTTTTTCGGCGGCTACAAGTTCGAGATGGCGCCCGGTGTCAGCAACCTGGACGGTGCTGTGTTCTACTATTACTTTGCCATCGGCGTCACGCCGGCGATGGAGGAGAAGATGGTGGGCCGGGGCTCGCAATATCCCTGGTCGGTACAGGATGCGAACGGCAATCCCTTTGATGGCGGCAAGACTTACAAGCTACGCCTGCCGCCAAATATCCCGGTCAAGGATTTCTGGTCGGTCATCGTCTACGACAACCAGACCCGCTCGATGGTGCAAACCAACCAGCAAGCTCCAAGCGTCAGTAGCCAGAACAAGGGGTCAAGGTCAATGCGGATGGTTCGGTGGATGTCTACTTCGGACCTAGGGCCCCGGCAGGAATGGAGAACAACTGGGTGCAGACAATTCCGGACAAGGGCTGGTTCATGATCCTTCGCCTCTATGGCCCGCTGGAGGCATGGTTCGACAAAACCTGGAAGCCGGGCGAGATCGAACTCGTCAGGTAGGGAACGCTAACGACAAGGCGATCAGGTCATCACGTCCGAGAGCAATGATCGGGAGTTCATATGGCCCTCCGTCCGTTGATACTGCTGCCTGGGCTTGGCAAAGCTGCTCGATCGGCCGCGCTTTAAGAGCAGATAGGTTTCAGACACGCCGGCGACCGGAGGGAGGAAGGAAGGATTGGCGTTCTGATCTTTCCAACTGTTTGAATTTATCGGAATGTGCGTCTTTCCAGATAACGTGCTGGATAAGGCAGGCTACCCTTTTGTGCCCAATGGGCCGTCAAACCGGATAAAAACCTGTCGCTTCTGGTGATGGAGAACAATCCAAGCGTATTGACATGCTCCCATTTTTCACTCTGCCACAAAAGGTGGACCGTCATCTCAGGAGCGGTCGTGCAATGCTCGGGCCTAGCACCAGGATTGGATAGAAGATGGAAGACAAACGTACCGCATTTCGCAAATTGCATAAAGGACCGGGCGCGTTCATCATTCCCAATCCTTGGGATGTTGGGACCGCCCGGATTTTGGCTGCCTTGGGTTTTCCCGCACTCGCCACCACCAGCGCTGGCATGGCRTTCTCTCTAGGCGTCGCGGAGGGAACCGTACCGAGAAAGGAAATCTTGGACCATTGCCGAACCATCGTGGCAGCAACACCCCTCCCTGTCTCARCCGACCTTGAAAAAGGCTTTGGCGACAGTCCTGAGAGTGCTGCCGAGACAATCCAAGCTGCTGCCGGAATTGGCCTCGCCGGGTGTTCCCTCGAAGATCATACCGGTCGGCGCGATGATCCGATCTATGATTTCAYGCTAGCGGTCGAGCGCATCGAGGCCGCTGTGGAGGCGCGCCGATCTCTCTCCCATGATTTTGTGCTGACAGCGCGCTGTGAG
>NZ_JBFUMG010000555.1:0-2903 GCF_054049495.1 Phyllobacterium sp. P5_D12
GTTCTCGCGATGGAGACGGGCAAGATCAAGCAAGCCTGTCCTTTCGCCAAAACGCTTGTCGGCCTCCTGAATGGCGATAACGTCCGCGCCAATTTCGCCAATCACGTGGGCAACGCGATCTGGGTCGAATTTCTTATCGATCCCGACGCATTTGTGGACATTGTAGGAAGCAATCAGCAGATCGTTACGCACGACTCGGGTAATGCCAGCCGGGCGTTTGTTACGGTTCCTGACCGCGGCGAAAATGCTGGCGGAGACGCTGGGTCTGGTGTGCCGCATCGGCTTCTTGCTGTCCATCGCTTAGAGATATGTCGGGATGCCAAGAATGGCAAGCGAATGAGTAGACGGGGTTAACAACCGGCGATAGTCGTGTTCGCTTAAAACCTGTTCCCGACCATATGCGCCAGTTGCGCACCGACTTCATAGTATCCTTCACGGATTGCCCGCAATCCCTGCTCCTTTGGCACGGTTACTGGTAGTGGCAAGTCCGCTTCGGTGATCTTGCCGACTATATGCTCAGCAAGAAGACGGCCGAATACTGTGCCCGGCGCGATGCCGCGGCCATTATAACCGCTGAAACTGATGATGTTCGGGGCGAGCGCGTGGAAGCGCGGCAGACTGTCACTCGTCATGCCGATCTTGCCGTACCATCCAGCTTCAAATTTTACATCCTTGATCTGTGGAAATAGCTTGCGGATGGATCTCGCAGCCCACGCCTTGTGCACGGCCATGCCGGTACCGCGCAATGCACCGACGCTACCGAAAATCAGTCGCCCTGCCCGGTCCATGCGGAAGGAGCTCAATATTTCTCTCGTATCCCAGCCGCCCTGCTTTTCGGGAAGGACAGTTTTCCGCACTTCTTCCGGCAGCGGCGCTGTGGCGAAATTGAAATAGGGGAGATGCAGAAGTTCCGCCCGCAATTCCGGCCAAGGCGATGTCGTGTAGGCGTTGGTCGCAACGATTACCCAGTCAGCGGTAATCGTGCCTGAAGATCCTCGTAAAATCCAACGCTTACCCGAACGCTCCGTCGCCATTATCGGCGTCCTGGTATAAACAGCAGCGCCGGCATCGAGAGCAGCTACCGCGAGCCCGCGAACATAGCCCAACGGCTGTATTGTGCCCGCCCTGTTATCCAGCAATGAAGCCATGTATGCATTGGAGCCCACCTTGGCGGCGGTTTGTTTTGCATCCAGCAGTCGAACCGCAGCGCCACGGGCGAGCCACTGTTCGGCCCGTTGCTCCAGCTGCTTCAGCCCGTCCTGGCCAACCGCACAGTGCAACGTGCCTTTGCGCTCGAGTTCGCAGTCAATGTTGTATTTATCAACAAGATTGAAAACCGATTGCGGCGCGTTTCCGAGCAGCTCCAGGAGGCGCTCGCCATGAACCTCTCCCAATACCCCCGGCAGATCATTTGGCATGACCCACATACCCGCGTTGACGAGGCCGACATTTCTGCCTGAGCCGCCGTACCCTATCTCAACGGCATCGACGACTGCCACCTTCGTTCCTGCTTCGGCCAGATGCAAAGCCGCAGAAAGCCCGGTAAAGCCTGCACCGACCACCGCCACATCGACGGAGATATCCCCATCCAGCCGTTCCGTCTTCGGCGCGGGTGGCGCGGTCCTTTCCCACAGGCCGTGGGAATGTTCATCATTCAGCATGGGATCACCGTCAGGTCGGCCGGAGAAAACCGGCTTATAATCATGTCGTTATAGGGTGTGGCCTTGCCAACGGAAATGAAATTTCTTGAAGACATGATGCGGTCACCGAATGATCAAGGGTACTGTCGGTCGTTCGGTGACCTGATCGGCTATCCAGGTGAAGAAGCTTTGTGCCAAAACGTTCTCCTTTTTGTGGTCGGGCACCACAAGATAGTAGCTATTCTCGGTCTGGAGTGGCTGCTCGAACAGCACGAGCAAACGCCCTGATGCGACCTCTTGCTCAATCAAATAACGGGGCAGCAATGCGAAGCCCAGACCGGCGAGCGCTGCCTCTATAACCATGGAAAAATGTTCAAATCGGTGCCCCTTGTAGGGCGTGGCAATCTCTGCCTGTACTGTTTCGAACCAGGAGGCCCAAGCCTTGGGCCGTGTCGAGAGATGCAACAATGGCGCTGAGCTTGCCAGTTCGGCTGGTGTCTTGACGGGATTGGCCGCGCAAAGCTTCGGGCTCCCCACGGGTACAATCAGTTCACTGCAGAGATAGGTGCATGTGGCATGCGCCCACACCGGCTGGCCATAGTGGATGGCCAGATCGAAAGGCTCCTCCTCGAAATCGAAGGGTTCCGACCGCGATGCGACGCTGAGCGCCATTTCGGGATGGCGGCGCAAGAAATCGGGAAGCCTTGGCATCAACCAGCGGCTGCCGAAGGTAGGCAAGGTGGCTATATTGAGGGATGATGCCGACTGTGACGCCGCCATGGCACGCAGCATCGTCTCTTCAGTCAAACCGAGCAGGCGCCGCACTTCCGGAAGAAACTTCTGCCCTGCATCGGAAAGAACAACACGCTGACGAATGCGCTCGAACAACAGCACGCCGATCTGGCCTTCGAGTTCGCTCATCTGCCGGCTGACAGCACTTTGCGTAAGATTGAGCTCTCTCGCCGCTTGAGTAAAACTGCCATGCCGCGCCGCACATTCGAATGTCTGCAGAATATCGATGTCCGGGATCAATCTGCGGCTTAACTTCATTCTTATCTCGCATCAACCCAGTTTGAATCGTCGCAATCCTTGGGCCATTATCTTATCTATAATCCAGTTTAAGCATGACGGCGATAAAATTTGCTGTCGCACCACTGCAACGGAACCATCATTGTGAAATCAACAAGTTTTGTCTCGACAGATGCTATCCGCGCATCTTTCTCTTCAGCCATGTCATCCATGTACCGGACGGAAGTTCCCGCC
>NZ_JBFUMG010000556.1:0-2889 GCF_054049495.1 Phyllobacterium sp. P5_D12
CTGCTGTGCTGTTCGAAAACGTATCGCGTCACTTCGGTGCTGTGCGCGCCGTGGACGCTGTCGATCTTGCCGTTGCGGAAGGTGAGTTTTTTGCCATGCTTGGCCCCTCCGGCTCGGGCAAGACCACTTGCCTGCGCCTGATGGCGGGGTTCGAACAGCCGACAGCCGGACATATCGAGATTTTCGGCGAGACCGCCGAAGGTGTGCCGCCCTACCGCCGCAGCGTCAACACGGTCTTTCAGGATTACGCGCTGTTCCCTCACTTAAGTATCCTCGACAACGTCGCCTATGGTCTCATGGTCAAGGGCGTCGCCAAGGAGGAAAGGCGCCAAGCGGCGGAAGACGCGCTCGCCATGGTCAAACTGCCCGGATACGGCGTGCGTCGTCCGGGGCAGCTTTCCGGCGGTCAGCGCCAGCGCGTCGCGCTCGCTCGGGCCCTCGTCAACAAGCCGAAGGTGCTGCTGCTGGACGAACCGCTTGGCGCACTCGATCTGAAGTTGCGCGAGCAGATGCAGGAGGAACTCAAATCCTTGCAGAAGTCCCTCGGCATCACCTTTGTTTTCGTCACCCATGACCAAGGCGAAGCATTGTCGATGGCGGATCGCATCGCTGTATTCAACGATGGCAGAATTCAACAGCTCGGGACGCCGGAAGAAGTCTACAAGCAGCCGCGAACACGTTTCGTCGCCGATTTCGTCGGTTCGTCAAATATCTTGCCGCCCGAGTTCGTTGCGCAGCTGGGTGCGGCACCGCAATTTGCCAGCCTGAGGCCCGAAGCGATCTCGCTGGGCCAAAGCGGCAATGGCAGGCTTGTCGTTGATGGCACTGTCCTGTCGCGCAGCTTCCTCGGCGCGGCAAACCGCGTGCTGGTTATTGTCAACGGCACCAAAATCAATGTCATGAGCCCGGCAGCCACTTCAACTCCCGCCGAGGGCGACCCGGTGAAGCTAAGCTTCGATCGCGCCGACCTGCATTTGATGGAGGCGCCGTCATGAGCGCCATCGTTCAACAACACGCGATCGAGACCGGACGCGGCAGTATGGCAGGGCGCGTCTCGGACTTCCTCTGGAAACACCCGCATGTGTTTCTCACCATTCTGCTCGGCCCGCCGCTGCTCTGGCTCGGCATCATTTATCTCGGCTCATTGCTCGCCTTGCTGCTGCAGAGCTTCTTTTCGATCGACGATTATTCCGGCCTGATCAATTATGAGTTCACGCTCGCCACTTATAGGCAGCTGCTGAACGATGCCAATTTCGACATCATCATCCGCACCATATTGATGGCGGCGATCGTGACATTGTTTTCCGCGGTCATCGCGTTCCCCATCGCCTATTATGCCGCCCGCTACGCCAGGGGAAAATGGAAAGCCATCTTCTATCTCGGCGTCATGCTGCCACTCTGGTCCAGCTATCTCGTCAAGATCTACGCGTGGAAACTCATCCTCGCCAAGGAAGGCATTCTCACCTGGCTCGTGACCAAGCTGAACCTTCTCTGGCTGCTCGACGCATGGCTCTCGCTCCCTGTCATCGGCGGCAACTCCCTGTCGGTGAGTTATACGGGCACCTTCATTGTCTTCGTCTACGTCTGGATGCCGTTCATGATCCTGCCCATCCAGGCAGCACTGGAGCGTGTCCCGACCAATCTCATCGAGGCGTCATCCGATCTCGGCGGCACGCCGCAACAAACGTTCCGCCATGTGCTGTTTCCCCTCGCGCTTCCCGGTATCGTCGCCGGATCGATCTTCACGTTCTCGCTGACGCTTGGCGACTATATCATCCCGCAGATCATCGGTTCGTCGCGGCTGTTCATCGGCCAGGCGGTGTATGCTCAGCAGGGCACAGCGGGGAATATCCCGCTGGCCGCCGCCTTCACGGTGGTGCCAATCATCATCATGGGACTGTATTTGTGGATGGCGCGGAGAATGGGGGCCTTCGATGCGCTCTGACAAATCCACATCCGCTCCCCTTGGCCTGAAGCTAGCTGCCGCGGGCGGGCTACTGTTCCTGCATCTGCCGCTGCTGTTRATCTTTCTCTACGCCTTCACCACCGAGGAGAAGAGTTATCAGTTTCCGCCGCCCGGCCTCACTCTTAAATGGTTTGCGGTGACGTGGGAGCGGGCCGACGTCTGGCAGGCTCTGTGGCTATCGGTGCGCGTCGCTTCGATCTCGACGATGATCGCTCTGGTGCTCGGCACGCTCTGCGCCGCCGCAGTCAGCCAGACCCGCTTCTTCGGACGTGAGACGATATCTCTTCTCGTGATCCTGCCGATCGCCCTGCCCGGTATCATTACCGGCATAGCTCTCCGCTCGGCATTCAGCCTGGCGGATATCCCGTTTTCATTCTGGACCATCGTGCTTGGTCACGCGACTTTCTGTATCGTCGTTGTCTACAACAATGCTGTCGCGCGCTTCCGCCGTGTGTCCGGCTCTCTGATGGAAGCTTCGATGGACCTCGGCGCCAATGGCTTCCAKACATTTCGTTTTATTATCCTGCCGAATAYCGGTACCGCGCTGCTTGCGGGCGGCATGCTCGCCTTCGCGCTTTCCTTCGACGAGGTCATCGTCACCACGTTCACTGGCGGACAGCAATCCACGCTGCCGATATGGATGCTGCAGGAATTGATCCGCCCGCGCCAACGACCGGTTACCAATGTGGTTGCCATGCTCGTGGTGATTGTCACTTTCCTGCCGATACTCGGCGCCTACTACCTCACACGTGACGGCGACCAGATCGCCGGCTCAGGCAAATAACATGGGAGAACATGTCATGGACACGAAACTGCTGATCGGTTCAAAGTTCGAAGCCGGAACGGAAGCGGAGGAGCATGTGCTCAACCCGAAGACCGGCGCCAAGATCATCGACCTCGCCGAGGCMTCCCATGGCCAGATC
>NZ_JBFUMG010000557.1:0-2881 GCF_054049495.1 Phyllobacterium sp. P5_D12
CGTGTGGAGTGCCTAATAGCGGGCGGAGGCGTCATCGGGCTGGCGATCGCTCGGGCGTTTGCGCGTCGCGGTATCGAGACTCTGATTGTCGAAGAGGCCGAAACAATCGGAACGGGCACCAGTTCGCGCAACTCCGAGGTTATCCACGCCGGCATCTATTATCCGCAAAACAGCCTGAAAAGCAGGTTATGCATCGACGGTCGAAATGCCCTTTATGCCTTTGCGGAAAGGCACGGGGTTCCGCATTCCCGCTGCGGCAAGCTGATCGTAGCCACAAACGACGTTCAAATTCCGATATTGAATACCATAGCGATAGGAGCGGAAGCGTGCGGTGTTTCTGATCTCCAGCATTTGCCGGAGCTGKAAGCATGCAGACGCGAGCCAGATCTTACGTGTACCGCAGCATTGTTTTCGCCCTCGACGGGCATCATAGACAGCCACAGCTTGATGTTGGCACTGCTGGGTGACGCGCAAGACCACGGCGCGGCGATTTCATTTCGGACCGCCATAGTTTCCGCTGAAACCAACACCGATGGTTTGCGAATAGAAACAATCGAAGCCTCCAATGGACGCACGTTTGAGCTCCAGGCATCCATGTTCATCAATGCGTGCGGTCTGCAGGCACCGGCCATCGCTTCATCCATTGCCGGATTACCGCGACAGTTCATACCTGACAGGCGATTTGCCAAGGGCAACTATTTTTCAGCGACAGGCAAGACGCCGTTCACGCACCTGATCTATCCAGTCCCGGAAGAAGGGGGGTTAGGCGTTCACCTCACGCTTGACCTGGACGGCCGGATGCGGTTCGGCCCCGACGTCGAATGGGTGGAATCGATCGAATACAGTGTCGATCCTAAACGGGCAGACCGTTTCTACGACGAAATCCGTAAATACTGGCCCAACCTCGCCGACGGTTCACTGCAGCCCGCCTATAGCGGCATCAGGCCAAAGCTGACCATCGGAGGCGAATCCATAACGGATTTTGTAATCCAGGGCCCGGCCACACACGGTGTCAAAGGTCTTGTGAACCTTTTTGGTATTGAAAGCCCGGGGCTCACGTCCTGCCTTGCCATCGCAAACCATGTATCGAACATGGTGTGACGTAACCTCTGGACGCGAGACAATGCTATAAAACGAAAACGGTGAGCCGCGGGGCCCACCGTCTCGTGAGAATGAGGCGACTGGAGATCACATCATCACACTCTGGCGTTGCAGTCCTTCTACAGCGCCAAATTAAATCCTGGTTCGGTATAAGAACCCGGGGGCCTAGGCCCCCGGAGCTTTTCGAATCTGGCGCTTAGAAGTTGCGCTGGAAGCGGATCATGCCGCCGAATGCGTCGTCGTCGCCGCCGTTATCGATGGAGGCTGCTTCACGTGCACCGTCGAACTTGGTGTAGTTGATTTCCGGTGTGATCGTGAAACCAGGAACCAGCTCGTAAGCTACGTTAAGAGCGAGAGCGTAAGTGCCTTCGTCTTCCCAGGCAGCCTGCGCGTTGATGGATGCCTTGTCGGTAACCTTGGCGGTGATACCGCCCCAAGCTGCCCAATCGCCTTCCCAGGTACCGAACCAGTTACGGTCATCGAGATCAACTGCGCCTGTATCCGGATCGAAGTTGTTGTCGTAACCGGACTGATAACCACCCATCAAAAATGCGGAGAACATCTCATTGAACTTTACGTCCAAGCGAATCTTGCCAGCGAATTCTTCAACGTTGGAGTCGTAACCGACAACAGCCGATACGCCGCCCCAACCCTGCTCGAACTTCGCACCAGCAAGAACGTGTGGCATGTAGTCTTCGATGACATAGTTGCCGCCGAGGCCGGTAACATTGTCCGAACCCTGTTCAGCACCAATCATTGCGGAGAAACCATTGCCGCCAGTGAAAGTGTAGCTGACCTGGTTGCTTTCGCCGGACTGATAATTGATCACGTCGTCGTTGATAACGTTGCCGGCATAACCGGTCCACGAACCGAAGAGTTCGTCAGCAGCACCGATGCGGAAACCGCCGAGTTCGATCCAGGCCTGTGGCAGCGAACCGCCGTCATCAACACCGTTGCTGTACTGGAAACGGCCCTGGATGTACGAACGCAAAGTGCCGAGTTCGGTTTCTGAGCGGGCATCGAAACGGACTTCACCGCGTGTACGCTTGTACCAGGTTTCGTTACCCTTGGCACCAACGTTCCCACCGCTATAAACGTCGTCGCCACCCTTAGCATCATAACGGACATAGCCGCTGATCTTCAGGCAGGTCTCGGTCCCCGGAATGTAGAAGAAGCCAGCGCCGTATGCGTCGCAAACGCGAACGTATTCGACGGGCTCTGGTTCAGCAACAACGACTGCATCTGCAGCGCGTGCCCCCGAAACTGCAACCAGGGCTGCAGCGGAGCCGATAAGAAGGCTCTTAATGTTCATTGTTGATCTCTCCATATGTGTCTTGTTGACCCGGCGATCTAACTTAACTTTGGCAACAGGGTCAAAGAGCTTATGAGCCAAACCGCCAATCTTGTGCAACTTAAGGTTACAGTGTTGCTGTTTTATCACGAAAACGTGAGCCAAGCGTGAGTCATTGGTCATAAGATGTTGAAAACGAATCATTATTTACGTGAATCTTTGTGATTCTTCAAAAGTTGTTTAATCGTATCAGCCTTCGAGATTTCGGTACTCTGTAATAATTGTTTAATTCAGCCCAACTGTCATAGCACTCTCGTTTTCTGAAACAGGTTCTAAAAGTGTAATTGCTTACATCTGTTTTTGTACTTTACACCTAAAACTAAGGTATAAAGAAAAATACTTGATATCGTAGATAGTGCCCGGACGGCCTATGACGCCTGTCTACAACTCTGCGCATCAAATGCCGCTTAAGATGCGAGCCCGCGGGGG
>NZ_JBFUMG010000558.1:0-2870 GCF_054049495.1 Phyllobacterium sp. P5_D12
ACCCCCCGGTGCCGCCGTTTTCTTTTCGACCAGGTTGCGGTTGTGGGCGCAGAAATCATAACCTGGCTACCGATTGACAGGTCTGATCTTAGTTGGCATTATGTATTCCACTGACTCGCTGGCGGTACTAAGCATCGCCACACCATAAGCCTATTCGCTTCAGGGAGGAGGCGGCTATGAAGCTTCATGAGTTCCAGTCGAAAGCACTCTTATCCGCCAGAGGCGTCAATGTCCCCGAAAGCCGGGTGGCGCTGACCCCCAGCGAGGCCCGCGAAGCAGCAGAGGCTTTGGGCGTGGACAGGATCGCCGTGAAATCACAGGTTCTGGCGGGAGGCCGCGGCCTTGCTGGCGGCGTCCGTCTGGTCTCATCCCCAGGCGAGGTCGAAGCCGCTGCAGCCGCGATGCTTGGGCGTATTCTCATAACCGAACAGACGGGACCAGCCGGTTGCCGCGTCAACAGAGTGTTGATCGAAACGGCCGTTCGCCCAGTCCGCAGCCTCTATCTGTCGTTGCTCGTCGATGCGGCAAGGGCTGAAATTGCCATCCTTGCCGGTGCTGAAGGGAGCGAGGATATCGAGCAGCGGCTTCAATCGGGCGAAACCCGTCTGGAGAGGCTTTCCCTCGGTACCGGAGATGCACTCGAGAACGCGGCTGTGACTGGCTTGGCCCAGCGTCTTGGCCTCGGTTCCGGTCTTCACTCTGCCTTTGCTTCGCTTCTCGATCAGTTGCGCCTGGCCTTCGTCGAACTCGATGCTACACTCATTGAGCTTAATCCATTGGTGGTGACAGAAGAGGGCAAGTTCGTTGCGGTCGACGTCAAGATGATCATCGACGACAACGCGCTGTTCAGGCATCCCGAACTGGTGGCGCTGCGCGAAGAGCATGACGGCGATGAGATCGAGCTTGTCGCGCAAAATCGCCGGCTCAACTATCTGCGGATGGACGGCAATATCGGTCTGGCTGTCAATGGGGCCGGACTCGGCCTCGCAACGCTCGACATGGTGCGTGCCGCCAATGGCAGCGCTGCGAACTTCATGGATATCCGCACGACGGCCACCAGCCTCGATGTCGCGCATGGATTCACGCTTCTTCTCAACAATCCGGCTGTGCGCTCGATTCTTGTCAATGTGCACGGTGGCGGAATGCAGCCCTGCGATACTATTGCCGACGGTCTCGCCATCGCGATGCGGCGCACGGGCCGCTCCTGTCCGGTTATCGTTCGTCTGGCAGGCAACAATGCCGAATATGCCCGGTTCCGCTTCGCCAATTTCGGCTGCAAGGTGATCGACTGTCCCGACATGTGGACGGCGGTCAGCCGCGCCGTTTCCGCCGCCCATGGAGGAAGATCATGACCATTCTCGTTGATCAGAATACCCGTGTGATCTGCCAGGGCATGACCGGTTGGGCCGGAACGCATTATTCGGCGGCCATGATGGAATATGGAACCCGGATCGTGGGCGGCGTAACTCCCGGCAAGGGCGGAACCTACCATCTGAACCTCCCGGTCTTTGACGAGGTTGCAGAAGCGATGAAAGAGACTGGCGCCAATGCCAGCATGATTTTCGTCCCGCCGGAAAACGCGGCTGCAGCAATGATCGAGGCGATCGAGGCAGGTATGCCGCTTGTCGTGGCTCTGACGGAACGGGTGCCTGTACAGAACATGTTGCGCGTGCGCGCGGCGCTGAAGCAGAGCTCGACGATTCTTGTCGGTCCGAACTCGCAGGGCATCCTTTCGCCGGGCGTCTGCAAGATCGGCGTGATGGCGACCGGCAGCGAGCGAAAGGGCCATGTCGGCATCCTGTCGCGCTCGGCATCGCTGACCAGCGAGGTTATCGCTCAGGTGAGTGCGGCGGGACTGGGCCAGTCGACAACAGTCGGCATTGGCGGTGACGCCATTCACGGCTTGAGCATGCGCGACTGCATGGAGCTGTTCCTTGCTGACCACGATACGCGCGGTGTGATCGCCATCGGCGAGATCGGCGGATCGGAAGAGCAGGAACTGGCGGAGTTTCTTGCCGGGATCAAACCGGACATTCCGGTCGTCGGGCTCGTTGTCGGCCGGTATGCGCCGACGGAACGCCGCATGGGCCATGCCGGGGCTTTCGCACAAAGTGCTGCCAGTGATGCCGGGAACAAGATCAATGCGCTGAAGGATGCCGGTGTGATCATCGCCAAGAGCCCGCATCTCGTCGGCGAAACCATCCGCGAAGCGATGGCCGCAGCGGCCTGAAAGAATATGACGCGTCTGGCCGGAGTTGGATAGAGCGCTGAAACATCCAATGCCGGTTTGATAGAAGAATACCCGGAACCTTGGCTTCCGGGTATTCTCTCATTTTAGAGCCTACTGAACAAATGTCGTCGACAAGGTGCCGATACCCTCGATGGTGACGGAGACCGTGTTGGTCGGATCCTTTATCGAGCCGACGCCGAGCGACGTGCCACAGCAGATCAGATCGCCAGGCTCCAGCGTCATATCCTTCGATAGCGCGCTGACGAGAATTGCCGGGGGAAAGATCATATCGCTTAAGGGATAGTCTTGGCGCAGGGCACCGTTGAGCTCGGTTTTGACATTGCATTCGGCCGGATCGATATCGGTGGCGATGACCGGACCGAACGGACAGAAACCGTCGAAGCTCTTGGCGCGGGCCCATTGTGCGAAGGTCTTGTCGCGGGCGATGATGTCACTCGCCGTCAGGTCGTTGACACAGGTGTAACCGAAAATAGCGGCTGCGGCTTCCTCTTCCGACGCATTGCTGCAGCGTTTGCCGATCACGATGCCAAGTTCGCCTTCATAGCCGACGCGTTCGGTGTAGGAAGGCGGGCGGCGGACCACAGCCTCGGGAGACGCGACACTCGACAGGGCCTTCAAC
>NZ_JBFUMG010000559.1:0-2864 GCF_054049495.1 Phyllobacterium sp. P5_D12
GTGTGATTCTTACCCCTTAAGAACTGTCACACTATCTGGTAAATATTCTGCCTGTAAACACTAAATATAGTGTTAATTGGCCATTTACCCAACAAAATAATCGACTTGCGCGCAGGCGTTTTTTCGGTCCAGAAGTGATCCATCCCTTGCACGCGCGCTGGAGTGCAAGCTTTGGTAAACACTGGATAAACTGGAAAAAGGCCGGTTACAGACACTCCGGTCACGCCACTAACGCAACGCCGTTCACCATAAAAAATGACTCGCGTGCAAGCGTCAAGTCATAGTTTTTTACATAATTGTGACCGCAATATCTTGTGTCACATATGTGGATAACGGGGAGAAACCTAAGAAATTTTTGCAAGCTAGTGGCGTGCAAAGTTTCTGGGGAAAGGCCATCACTGGGAAAATTTGAAAATTTGAATGAGATGCAAGCGCATTGTAAGCGTCGCGGTGCTCAGTGATCGGCTAAAGCCCCAAGATCAAAGCTTGCAAGGAGGTTTTTCAGCCCGGGTTCTTCCACCCGTTGGGCGGCCTCGTTGACGCTTACCCAATCGAGCCGGCGTTCGCCGCGCTCAGGCCAATTCTTTTCCTGGTGCGAAAAATGCATAGGAAAAACATCAACGATGAAATCGCCGGATTCACCGTCACACACATCGTGTTTTTCGTACGTGTATGTACCGATAGAAAAGGGCGCCGTGTCGCCGCGCACGCCGGCTTCTTCATAGGCCTCCCTTTGCGCGGACTGGGCAAACGTCTTGCCGACCTGTGGCCAACCCTTGGGCAGAACCCAGCGGCCGGTTCCTCGGCTTGTAATCAACAAGATCTCGGGTCGATTTTTCTTGAGGCGATAAACGAGTGCAGCGACCTGGCAGATCCTGCCATCCGGCATTTCGATCCGCTTGTCCGATACGATTTCGTTTAGATAGGTTACGTTCAATGTTCCGCTCATTTCAGCTTGTTTTCAGCAAGTGTGAACCGATTCGAATAATCCGCAATCGTTCTTTGGCTACAGTTTGCTGCTTATATGCGACTTATGACATTTTTTTGAACAGCAGTGCAAAAAAATAGATCGAAATTTCCAGCGGGGCGCCGTCAGAGCCCGACTAAGGGATAGCTGGAAAGGTTGAACCACAAGGGATAACCTGTGTGAAATCACAAATGGGAGGGACAATGACATCTTCCAGATCGTCGTTCGAAGAGGCTTCGCGACCTTTCGGTGCTGCAAATTCACCAGAGGATGAAAACGTTAGCGTTGTAGCGTCATGTGTTTACGCCAACGGCCAGCGCATAGCGGACATCTCGATCGATGAAGCAGGAACGTGGACTCAAAAGGAAGGACACGTCGTCTGGATCGGATTGTTAGAACCGGACGGCAAACTTCTGCACCGGGTTCAAAAGCAATTCGGCCTGCACAGCTTGGCTATTGAGGATGCGGAACACGCTCACCAGCGTCCAAAGCTCGAGCAGTATGGTGACGCAATTTTTATTGTGGCGCGCACGGCACAACTGATCAATGGCCGTGTAGAATTTGGTGAAACGCATGTTTTCCTTGGTAAAGGATATATCGTCAGCGTTCGCCACGGAGCGTCGACGTCGTATGCGGCCGTGCGGCAGCATTGGGAGACGTCACCTTATGCACTGGCAAAAGGTGAAGATTTCATCCTCTACGCAATTCTGGATTTCATCGTCGACAATTACATGCCGGTGCTGGAAGCAATTCATGATGAAGTGGAATCAATCGAGGACCGTGTACTCGCGAAACCTATGACCAGCAGCGATATCGAACGCCTGTACATGCTGCGCCGGGATCTTTTGCGCCTGCGCAACGCGATTGGACCGCTTGTCGACGTGTGTGGACGATTAAGCAATACGGATCTGCCGCAGATACAGACAGCGATGCAGCCTCATTTCAGAGATGTCACTGATCACGTCCGCACCGTTCAGGAGAAGATCGATGGTTTGCGTGAGGTTTTAGCCTTTGCGTTTGAAGCGAGCTTACTCGTTGGCCAAAGTCAGGAAACGGTGATTTCCAAGCGCTTGGCCTCCTGGGCGGCGATACTGGCTGTGCCGACAGCTATCGCCGGCATTTACGGCATGAATTTCAAGCACATGCCAGAGCTTGATTCTCCCAATGGGTATTACTGGGTGTTGGGAGCGATCGGACTTGTGTGCTTGACTCTATATTGGCGGTTCCGCAAGAGCGGCTGGCTTTAGAACGTTATCCGCCATGGCCCTTGGTGATCGGTTCCTGGTAGGTCAGGCCCATGTCCCACGGGAAATAGATCCAGGTATCCTGTGAAACTTCGGTCACGAACGTGTCGATGAGCGGGCGCCCCTTGGGTTTCGCATAAACGGTAGCAAAATGCGCTTTCGGCATCATTTCGCGCACGATGGCAGCGGTCTTGCCTGTATCGGTCAGGTCATCAACGACCAGAATGCCTTCGCCTTCGTTCTCGAGAAGCCGTGGATCAACATTCTTCAGGACCTTGAGCTCGCCTTGCTCGTCGTAGTCGTGGTAGGATGCAATACACACCGTCTCGATCATACGAATGCCAAGCTCGCGACAGATGATGGCTGCCGGGACCAATCCACCGCGCGTAATCGCGACCATGGCGCGCCATTCACGCTGCATACCGGCAACACGCCAGGCCAAGGCGCGGGCATCCCTATGGAATTGGTCCCAAGAGACCGGAAAAGCTTTGTCGGGAAGGGACATGGCGCGCACTCCATCAGAAAAATGCAATGTAGCGGAAAATCCGCCAGGAATGMATCCCGCAATAGCGGTAAAAGCAAGCCGCTGGCAAGCCGCTTGCGTTGTCCGCGATCTGTTCTGACGAGAAAAGTGTGATTATTGCGCCCTGTTC
>NZ_JBFUMG010000560.1:0-2849 GCF_054049495.1 Phyllobacterium sp. P5_D12
AGATACGCACCGTCCTGTCCCGTTATGCCTGTTACCAATGCTTTCTTGGCCAACTAATCTCTCCGTCGTTGCAATCACGTCAGCGAATTGTTTCGTCCGCCGCTGGTGAATCAAATATATTGTCTATTCCAGTATTATTGCCGTCCGTATACATCTTCAAACCGGACGATGTCGTCTTCCCCCAAATAATCCCCGCTTTGAACCTCGATCATCACAAGACGCATTATTCCGGGATTTTCAAGGCGATGTTTATGTCCGCAAGGAATATAAGTCGATTCATTCGTGGCAAGGATCAGTTCCTGGTCGCCGTTGACGACTTTCGCTGTTCCGCTGACAACCACCCAATGCTCCGATCTGTGATGATGCATCTGAAGGCTCAGGCTAGCACCGGGTTTGACCTCAATGCGCTTGATCTTGAACCTCTGACCCTCTTCAAGGGTTGTATAGGTACCCCACGGACGATGAACCGTTCGATGCAGACTATGAGCCTCGTGGCCGTTCGCCTTTAACTGGGCAAACAATTGCTTCACGTTTTGCGTATGATCCTTATGTGCAACCAAAACAGCATCAGCGGAATCGACGATCACCAGGTTTTCGACACCGACGGTGCCGACCAGTCTGTCGCCGCTACTCTGGATAAAGCAATTTTCCGTCGCAATGAGAACAGTGTCGCCATTGATCCTGTTTCCGGACTCGTCCGGCTCGATCAGTTCGGAAATTGCGTTCCAGGAACCTATGTCGGTCCAGCCGATATCGCAGCCAACCATGGCAACATTTTCGGCTTTCTCGAGGACCGCATAGTCGATGGAATTTTTGGGAACTTGCGCGAACAGATCGCGATCGAGGGCCACCTGTGTTCCACTTGCTGCGCTGGATTGGTGCGCTGCGAGCAGACTCTTGCGGCATTGATCGAGGATGTCGGGGCAATGTTGCTGCATCAATCCGATCATGGTTCCGGCTGAAAAGCAGAACATGCCCGAATTCCAGTAGAATTGTCCCGATGCGACATATTCCTTTGCCCGCGCGAGGTCGGGTTTTTCGACAAAGCGAACGACATTTTGTCCGTCTGCTTCGATATAACCGTAGCCAGTCTCAGGAAACTCGGGATTGATCCCGAACGTGACAAGACGCCCGCTCGATGCAAGCTCAATTGCCCTTACGGCGGCGACACGAAAAGCCTCAAGATCTTTGATCATGTGGTCGGCCGGGAAAAGGATGATAATCGCATCATCGCCGTAGGCCTGCTGAACATGCAGCGCGGCGATGGCGGTGGCAGCTGCGGTGTCGCGCCCCATCGGCTCCAGCAGATAAGTGCATGCAATGGCCGAATCGTTGATTTCCCGATACTCGTCCTCAGTCTTGAAAAAGAGTTCACGATTCGTAATGGTAAGTATCTGCTCTACGTCCGGCAGCAAAGCGGCCCGCAAGAAGGCGTGCTGTATCAGGCTCTTGCCATCACCTAGCTTAATAAAAGGCTTTGGATGTGCCTCACGCGATACCGGCCACAACCGTGCGCCTGCACCACCACTCATTATGGTTGGAATGATCTTCATCTATTCTTTCACTCCAGGACATCTTTCGCGCGTTTGAATCCCCATCGCACTCGTTTTCCTCAATGACCCGTCTGCTGCACGCCATCCACACACCCAAGGAGGATAGGGACAGCTTGGGCCCTTTATTCTGTTTGACAGGCCATGACAACCACTACAGAGAATTCTGGAACACACGATACCCAGTTTCGCCCGTAAAATTTCGCCCTTTGCGACTCATCATCCTATTGTATTCGCAATACACTTGAGACCTAGCCGACGGCTCGAGGAAAAAGGGATTAATCACCGAGATCGTCCAAAAGGCGCAGGCAGTCAGCCGATGTGATACCCAGAGTCATTATGGACTCCTCGTTTCCGTTGTGTTCTCCTGTGCCTACAATAACAAGGCTCTAGAAATCAGAGGAGTCGTCTATGGCCAACACGATTGAACCGACTGAATCGGTTAAAATTCAACGAGAAAAAGATGCTTGGGTAGCTAAAAATGTACAGCCTGAGAACGCAAAGCAGCTCGATCAAATCAATTATGATTTGGCGCCGCTGGAGGGGCCGGTGATCTACCTAAGCCATAAGGTAAGTAATTGATTGAACAAAGAGACACTGTAGTTGTCACAGGGAGTGATAACACTGTTTGCGGCGAGCGGGGCCTAACCTGTCCACATCAATAAGCCGTATCGTTTAGGGACCTTTATCCCACTTGACCAACGTTGGTCGAGACGCGATGAACCGCCACTTTTTCTCGTAAATGTTATTTACCAAGCAATTTTCTGACTTCCGGCCGGATTCTGCAACGGCCTGCTCCCTTGACATATGAGGTGTAGTCGATCACCTACCGAGCTTAGCCAGCCGCATTGACGTCAATGACTACGCATTTCCCCATAGTGATATCGGCGGCAGAGTAGGCCGATCGAACTGTTAATGACTGTCTTTTCGGCAGGTCCCGCAAAGAAGTAGAATCGTTTATTTGTATGTTCAAACGCCTTGCAAACCTGCTCAACAATTTTACCGAGAAGCGTGAGCACCGTGGAAGCTTGAGCGCGGTGCGATCGTTTGTCTGGTCTCGATTGTGCAAGATTCGACAAACAATCGTCCAAACATTCAAGAGATATTTGCTTGAACCACTGAGACCTTTTCCGCATCGAAGAGGTGTCCTGTTCGTTGGATACGTACAAGCGGGGCTTGGTCTGGCTGAATCGTTGCGTGGTATGATTGTAGCGGCAGCCAATCAAGGATTGGAGTTTGGCATTTATCCTTATCGCGTTGGGGTAGAATCGCGGATTATTGGCGATTTCATGCCCGAAC
>NZ_JBFUMG010000561.1:0-2837 GCF_054049495.1 Phyllobacterium sp. P5_D12
GAGTTGGCCGGCCACTCACGCCCGTCAGCGTCGCAGGCGCTGCACGGCGCACGGCAAGGCGATGCGCCGCTGGGGTATATAACTGTTAGGCCATTGGGCCACGACAAGCACCGCGCCAAAAACTTGAAACATGTCGGCGTTCCTGACGCAAATTGTCGTTGTCCCGTCGTTCAAATCACAGCAGCAGGAGGAAACCATGCATTCATTCGCTCGGACTGCCTTAGCAGTTGCAGCCCTCACCGTTCCATGTACGGCCGCGGAAACCGTCACAAAATATGGCTCGGCGGCCGGTTGGGACATATATGTCAAAAGTAGCACAGGTCCGGGCTGCATGATCATGCGGGACAATGCGGACGGCGAAACACAAGTGCAGATAGGCATCGATGCTACCGCCGCCCCGCGCGGCTATCTGGCGCTCTACTCCAAGAAACCTACAAAGATCACCCCCGGCAAAAAGATCTCCGTCGTGTTCGACGTCGATGGCGAGAAGTACACCGGCGTGGCCAAGGGGCAGGAGATGGAAGGATACGAAGGCGCATTCGTTCCATTCAACAATCTCGATTTCATCTATGATCTTGCCAAGAAGAAAGCGCTGACGATCACTTCAAAAGGACACAGAACCGTCGTAGTCAACCTCACGGGCACCGAAAATGCGTTCAAGAAATTGCGCGAATGTCAGGCCGCTCAGAAGTAGGGGAAGGCGTGTCGTATCACCGATTGATGTAAAGTGGCAGGAAAGTTCCGCGTAGGCCTGATCCTGCCACGCCATGCCAAATCGCATTGGCCAGACGCGTCTATCCTTCCTTGAGCCAAAATGCCGTCATGGTAGCCGCTAATAGAACCGTGCCTTGCCCATCGATCAGTGATCACAATAGTGSGGTGGTCACCTTTTGCCAGTACGCGTGCGAGCTGCACCGACCTAATCTGGCTGAACTCCTGTCAGTTGAGATAATTTTCCTCAACGGACTCCCGCTCTATGGTCATTGCCAAAATCCGGTTCGAGTACGATTGCTCCCAGGTGATTTCACGGCCCACCCAGACGGGCAGCGAAAACTCCTCGCTTGCGTCTTTCAACTCAATTTCTGCAACCACGAGGCCACGATGTGCACCCCCGTAGACGTCGATTTCCCAAACATGTCCTCTATGGGTGACATCGTAACGGGTCTTTTCAATGACGATACCAATTCGGTGTTTCATCAGTTCAAGGGCTTCGAAATATGGAAGATCGTACTCAAACTCATCCCGCTGAAGTTCACCCGTCTCAATTTTGACGGTGAATGTTGCACGCCTCGCGTCGATCGTTCTAATTCGCAGGGTTCGGTCTCTGGCAGCCGTCACATAAGCCTGACGAAAAATGGATCCGGTAGTCGCGTGCTTTCTCCAACGGTCGTCGGAGACAAGGTATTTTCGCTCTATCTCCACCTTCATCTGCTCTTCCTCGTTACGATGGCGAACTTATACCAAGCTGATCCTTCAGTCATGCTGGGCCGACATTCAGAGTTTAATCCAGTGCTCCGGACTTGAACAATTCGCCATTCGCACCCGTCAGAGCACTCTTTGCCTATTCCATCCGTCTCAACAGCTGAAACACCGTGTGAGTAGATTCGCTCTAATGCCGAAAAGGCACCGCACTTTGCCTCGAAATCGCTCTTTCAATCTCGCCGGTAAGGTAATTTGACATTTCCGCAAATTCAGCGCGTCGTTCACTGCGGACTGGATCCGGCAGATTCTCCAAGGTTTCGATCGCTCGTTCCGCGGCTGCAAGATCACTGCACAATTCCCGAAAGTTTTCGTCGCTGACATAAAGGTGTTGAATCCGTAACGAGCTCGCCGGGTATCGGCGCAAAACTGCAGCCAATTCTTGATCGAAAACACCTCCGGTCCGCGCGTTCATTGTCCTTCCTTCGGCTTGGCTCATTGATTGCGCAACCAAGCCCTTTGTCCTCCAGCAGTATATTGCGTTTTCGTCAGAAAGGGACGTAGAATACTGTAGGATACAGTAACTGATAACTGTGTATTCGGGGAGAACGACGTGGCGGACGTTGTTCAAGACGGGGCATCGGTACCCACCCATGCCGATATCCTTGAGCAACTTGATCGTATCCGGTCGAGTAGTGAATTTGACGTGCCCGAGCGTGCCCGGCAATTTTTCTCTTACGTTGTTGGCGAGACCGTTGACGGTCGCGCAAACCGAATAAAGGCCTATTCGATCGCGGTCGAGGTTTACGGCAGGGGCTGTTCTTTTGACCCACAGATTGATCCGGTGGTCCGGATCCAGGCCGGTCTGATCCGGCGAGGACTGGAGCACTACTACCTCGTTGCGGGCCAGAATGACCCCATCGTCGTGACGATGCCCAAGGGCGGCTATGTTCCAGTCTTTTCGCGCCGAACTGAGACACCTCCTTCTATCTACAGTTTTGCGGCATACTCGAAGCAACTCACGGCCACTTGGGGACGCGCGCCCCCCTGGATGGGGCTTTTCCTCGTTGTAGCGGCCTTAATGGGTCTGGCCCTCTACGCTGGAGGCTTGCTCCGCTTTGGAGACAATTTCGGAATCACCAGCAAGCAGGCTGGCCCCGATGTTCCAAGATTGGTGATTGAACCCTTCGAGGACCTCTCCGGCACTCCAGACTCAGCGGTCATAGCCCAAGGTTTAACGGACGAAGTCATTGGTCAGCTGGCAAAATTCAAGGAGATCGTGGTGGTCGCCGGCACGGGTATAATGTTGGCCGCAGGAGATTCCAAAGCGCTCTTTGCCCTGGAAGGACGCGTCCGCCTTCACGGCGAAAAGCTCCGGCTGAATGCGCGGCTGCTCGATCGAAATAGCGGAGCAGTCG